>PMJC01000263.1 GCA_003157235.1 Methanosarcina sp. | reverse complement strand
CCATAAATACTTATGTTGTTTACAGCTTAATGTATTATTATTTGAAAATTAAATGATATATATCTATTAAAATAATAACTATATATTTTTTCTGTGACTTTGCAAAACAGCAAGAAAAATATACCCATTCAATATCTCTNNTTGATTTCACTTTTATCTCCAGATGAGAAATATATCTCTAGCTACTTTCTCAGGCACGTGAATTCAGATGTAGGTATCCAATCTTACACTTATAAATCTAACCAACGGATCGGTCACTGATAGGCTCAAGGCATGGCACTCTTCCTATGACAAAATCCAAGCTAGCACCCGCAAACTTGACCACGGAATCGCTAAAGTAGTTTACATGGGCTATTTGGTAGATAGATTAGTGACTAGGTAGGGATCGTGATAGAGATCACAAAAGAGAATATGTTGGTTTTCGTGGATTTGTATGCCGTTGTGATTTATTTGATGATTTTTCGCTAATTAAAATCTTTTTATGCTAATTAATCAATTTAATTCTGCATTATTTGGCATTTTTGAATAACTATTTGATTAAAATTCACGATTTATTTGTAGATTTTGAAATATTTTATTGGAACGTAATTTTTAATTAGAAGGCATTTTTGAATAGATAGTTTATTCACAATTAAAATATTTTCGCGAGAAATATATTTTATTTATGAATTATTTATTTAAGAAATAATTTAAAATAATAACTGGAGCAACAATATTTTATGAAGAATAAAAATAGATAATATAAAGTTGAAAAAACATTACGATTTTTAATATGGCTATAGCCTCGTAGAAATATATCAATTAAAAAATATAGGGTGATATAAATGATACTTAATGACAAAAAGTAGTAGTTTTGTATCTCGAAGATTGGCAACAAAAAAACGATAAAGGACTTTCTTGGAGTGGATTGTGATCGATGGGAAATATCAATGGAAGACGCAATAGGAATGAGATATGGATTCCCTGCTGAACACCCAATCAAAAATAAAAGAATGTATCTAACGGATTGGCAAATGAGGAAACTGAGAGACGAGGCAGGAATGACCTGCGATTTTGTAGAACTCAAAAAAGAAATTCCTATTTCAAAATATAAAGTAGTACATCCAGATAGTACCAAAATTTAAAATTTACCTTTATATTTCATATTTTGAATGACTTATCAGGTTCTTTTTCATAAGAGTAATCCTGAAGATCTAATTGATTAGAAAAAATAGGTTTTGGAGTTCGCTCTTAAATAAAATTAAAATATTTTAAGTACAACTCGTTTATATTCGATTAAGGAATATAAGTCCAACTCAGTTATAGAATCCAGTTATGGACGTAAAAATGAAAATCACTAAATTTTAAAATTGATTACAAATCTTTGTAAACATCCTCATAATTGAAGTATTTGAATGTCGAATATCCTGTTTTATTGAAGAACACTTTTCTCCTACATATTGAGTGTTTCATTTCAGAAATCCTAAAATCACTAAATTTTGGACCAGAATCTGAAGTCCGGAATTTAGATCCAAAAAATAGTGAAGCTATCGAGGGAATCAAAATGACTGAACTTGAAGAGAAGAATAGGAAAAAACTGAGATCTGAAGAAATGCAGACGAGTTCACGGGAAATGGGCTCTGCGCCGCCGAAGGTAATGCTTGCAAGAGACAATTCCGTCAAAGGGACTAAATGGGTACTTAATTCATTGAATAATAAAAGTGTTTTAAAGATACCAGCATTACAGTGACCTTTGCTGCCGAATCTATCGGAGGATCAGTAGCAGGGTGCAATGCCTATGGTAGTGAATACACGGTAAGTGATGCAGGTTACTTGACGATTCAATCGATAAGTGTTACGGAAATGTTTTGTGGGAAACCTGATGGGATAATGCAGCAAGAAAAAGAGTATCTCGACTTATTACAAACTGTGATAGAATACACGATTGAAAGGAACAATCTTATTCTTAAAACAAGTGATGATCGGGAATTAGTATTTAACAAAATGGTATTGTAAAGATAAGTAGAACTGTTTGTGGCGATTAATATCTCCATACCTTAATACTATTTTTAAATACTGATACAGTATTGAGTTATCTGACTTTTATAAAATCTCTTGATATGGTTGCTATGTATGGAGTAATGCTAATGAACGAAAGTAAATATATACCTGAATTTTGTATGTGGGAGCTTACAATAAAGTGTAATATGAGATGCAAACACTGTGGTTCCATGGCAGGCCAGGCTAGAAAAAACGAGCTCACGGTTGAAGAATGTTTTGATGTAGCCGAATAACTGAGAATCCTTAGGCGCAAGCAGGAATTTTTATTGGCCGGCCGGGGTTTCTGCGCATATGTTGGGAAAAAATAGCTAAAAAGCTATCGGAAAGTGGTCTTGATGTTAATCTTATTACCAATGGTTTTTTGTTTGGCGACGAACAAATTGCCCAGATCAAATATGCCAGATTAGCAAATGTGGGAATTTCTCTGGACGGAATGGAAGACAATCATAATAATATGAGAAATGTAAGCAATTCATTTGAAAAAGTAATGAAAGCTTTTGATATGCTAAACAGAGAAGAAATCCCTTTGGCAGTTGTAACAAGTTTTATTGATAGCAATTTTAATGATCTATGGTCAATGTATGATCTGCTTGTGGAGAAAAGTGTAAAGACCTGGCAGATACAGTTTGTTACTCCAATGGGGAATATGGCTGATAAAAAGGATCTTCTGATTGACCCTGCAAAAGTGTCCTTGATTACCAAGTTTATTCGAGAAAAGCGTAACGAACAAAATATTAGGATCTATGCAGGAGATAATATAGGATATTTCGATGAAAACGAATTATATTTAAGAAACCTACCTGGAACTATCTGTGCTTGGTCAGGATGTCAAGCTGGTTTAAAGGTTATTGGAATAGATAGTATAGGTAATGTTAAGGGTTGTGAATCTCTTTATTCGGATGAATTTATTGAAGGTAATTTGCGTGAAAAATCTCTTGCAGAAATCTGGTTTAAAGAAGGAAATTTTGCTTATAACAGGAACTTTGATTATTAGTATGTTAAACAGGCAGTTGTAAAGATTGTGATAAAGGAGTTATTTGTAGAGGTGGATGTAGAGGAGCCTGCGATTTTACAACGGACTCAAAGTTTGAAAACCCTTACTGCTGTTATCCTGGAAAACCAATGTGATAATAGGTTGTGGTGCAAAAAATCTGGCTTTGTTGCAAAATCAGTGTAAACAATCACAATTAGGAAAGTTAGTTATTCTCATCACCGGGAAACAGTACAAAAAGGCAAGAATTATAGTATCAAACGGCGGAAATATTCTTTTTGCACAACAACCGTGATATTATAACCTAAGGAATGATTCAAATATAATATTTTTGGCACGTAAAATAGGATGGAATCAACAGATATAGAATTAACGANNTAGACGTTGTTTCGATTACTGTGGAATAATAACAACTAAATACAAATGAACGACCAAATTATTAAGGAGGAAATGAATTATGACATCGCAAATCGATGAGCCCGATCAATTCGACCTGCATGGGATCGAACACAGGCATATGGATGTACATATCAGCTATTCGACAACCAGTATCACAGGCCAACCTCTTTTTAACTATAAAGACTTGAAAGGCACACATAACTTTACAGGAGATGAAATCGGGACACAAAAAACGGTTGTCGGTACGATGGTTATTGTGACATTAGAGAGCGTTCCGAATCTCCATGTTATAACGCTGACTTTGCTAATGCCTGTTATCAACCTCGATTGTTCAGAACGAAAATTTAAAACTATCGCGATCCGAACGACTAACAAGACCACTATCGCCGGGGATAGCCTCGTTAAAGGAGCAGTGCAATCCTATGAAGTACTAGATCTCCAAGGAACTGCTTATAGTGTCATATCTTAAGTTAGATAGCGTCGTAAAAGGACTGGGAGCCTAGCCAAAAATTATTGTAACCTACTATAACTTTTGCTATTGGCGATATGCACAATCGAAACGGATGCTCGATATTATAGACCAATTGTAACTTTTCAACATGCATAATGACTTTTCTGATTGGCTCTTAGATCAAAATCGAAGCACTAGAAATGGCTACATTTTATGACAAAACGTAGCTATTTTCCAGGTTTTACCTTGTTTTTTTGACGATTTTCACCTCATTTTTGATGAAAACAACAACTTTTTAGGATTATGTAGCTACAGTTATTTTAATAAAATCTATATAAAACAGTGTAATTTCAAGTCAAATATCTCCTAAATATAAGGCAAAACTCTCTAAAATACATAGATTTTGATACAAAAAAAACTGTGTATCTTATATTAAGCGACATTTTTTTCTTTTTCTGTTACTATGAACCTAATAGTGAATTCCGTCTCATTATTCCTTTTCAGCTTAAGTTCTCCAGCTAACTGATCTACTAGGGTGGTTACCAACTGCATACCAAGACTGTTCGGATTTTCTAAATCAATACTTTTAGGTATACCTACCCCATCATCTGAAACTTTCAAAATGAAACTGGTACTCTTATAGCCTTCACAGTTGTTGTCTTCTCTGTTATTTATGCATTCTCCGTTTTCTTCTCTACGTAATTTGATATGAATTCTCCTTTTATCCCTCCCTGAAAATGCATGTTTGAGTGAGTTTGAAACTAGTTCATTGACAATTATTCCAAAAGGAACAGCAGTATCCCTATTTAAGAATACATTTTCTTCCATATCTATGTGCAGGTGTATATTTTTGCTATTTAGTCTGTAAGTCTGGAAAAGGTTTTCAACCAACTCATGAATGTATGTCGAAAAGTTCAACGTTTCGAATTCTTTACTTTTATACAATTCCTCGTGAATAAGAGCCATAGATCTCACTCTATCTTTGCTTTCACTGAAGGTTTCCAGAACTTCTGAATCCTTAATACCCTCTCTATTTTTAAATTTCTCAGCTTGAAGATTCAGTAGGGAAGAGATTACTTGCAAATTGTTTTTGATTCTATGGTGGATTTCTTTCTTTTTGGCTTTTTCAGCTTTCATTAAAAATTTATCAGCCTCAATTTGCGGTGTAATATCTCTAGCAATACCTGCGATAGCTATAAGCTCTCCAGATACATCAAAAACCGGAGAAAGAGCTATTGAAACATATATTCACTTACCATCTTTTCTTAACTTCGAAGTTCTGTAGTGCTGGATCCTTTTTCCCAGCTTAACCTTTTCAATTAACTTTTTTGTTTCATTTTTGAGATTCTCTGGTGCGGGTATAGATACATTTTTTCCTATCATTTCTTCCGATGAATGACCATAAATCTGCTCTGCATCCTTATTCCAGCTAGTAATAATACCATCAAGAGATATGGTAAGGATAGCATCATTTGATGATTCCACAATATTCGCTAAGCTCTGAATTTTCTCTTCAGCTTTTNNATTGTAAATGGACTGTGCGTTCTTTCCCATTAGCTAAGATAATTCTATGATCAATACTGCAGAATTCTCTCTTTATAGCTTTCTTAAAGGCATTATCCACATGGTCTCGATCTGTGGGGTTCACAGGACTTGAATATTCATCACAAGACGAGACTAATTCTCGGGAAGTACGTTTCAAAATATGATACAATTCGTCAGATAAATATATTTTATCAGTTCTAAGATCCAATTCCCAATATGAGACATTTTTTGAGCTTCAGTAAGCCTTTTCTCACTTTCTTTTAACGAATTGTAAGCTTTCTCAAGCTGGTTTGTTCGCTCTTCAACTAGTTTTTCCAGATTATCATGTGCCCTTTTTAGAGTTTCCTCTGCTTTTTGTAGCGCATTCACCAAGGCATTGCGTTCCGTCAGCAATTGAGCCTGCTTGAAATTGCTGTAGCTTAGTTGTGAGAGTGTATTGGCAAATGCCATGAGGAAGGACATGCTCGTTTCTACAGTTTTTCTACTCAACCGTGGAACTTTATTAAGCGCTGCCATGTATTCTTCTTCATTGAAGCCGTATTTTCTAGCTTGGGATCTTAAAAATTCATAGTCCAGAGGCTCATCATCAAAAAAGAACTGTCCTGAGAAGACATAGCCGACATGCTGTCCATCCAACATGATAGGAGTCACTATGTCCCACATATTGTTCTTGCACTTGTACATCTTAAGTTTTCCAGGGGTAGCGGTCAATGCTAGTTTAGTATCGCTTTCTATGCAGTACGTGGAAGCTTGTGGATGAACCCTATGGAATTTAGTACATATATCCCGCGCTTACCATAACATTGCCTTTGAGGTCGTTTATGTCTATAGGCATGTTAGCAAGCTTATAGAAATCAATCATTAGAGGCCGAATCACCTGAACATCAGTGATATAAGCAAGGACCAGATTCTCAATCTTCCGAGCAGGGAACAGAATTTTTTCCAATTTCCTCCTGATGCGTTTATCCTTTCGGCTAAACGCCATTCCAACTTGTTTATGCTTGGTGATATTACGGGCAACATGAATATAACCTGTAAGTTTTCCCTCGGAATCATGCAGTGGTGAGACGCTTACTATGAAATAATCACCAAGAAAATCCTCATAAATCTCAGCAGTTTGTTCAAGTCCATTATTAATCAACTGCTTGTGTGGACAAAAAGAGTGGGGCTCGTTTGTACCATGAATAGCATGATAGCATGATAGCATGTTAACCCAATACACTCTTCTTTTGTCAACCTCAATTTTGCCGCCATGGCTCTGTTTGCGTGAACTATCTGATATTTAGTGTTTATTATAGCTATCAGGTCTGGCACAGCATCAAAAGTCTGTTCCCAGTCTTTCACGTCTCGAAAAGCGATTTCTTCAGCTTTCTTTAGCTTGAAATTACCTATCTTCTTCCATTTTCCTTTTTTTTTGCTCAAAGAAAATTGATGGTTGGAAAATATTTCAACAACATCAGTTGTACTGTACTTGTCGACACAGTATAAGTCCCAAGCTATCATTCGGTTTTTACTGATAATATCATCTATTTTTCCCATATAATCAGCAAAATAACTCAAATCCTTTTTTCAGCCGATAATTATTTTCACTCAATCTCAGTTCACTGTAGCCACTTTCAAGGGCATGATTGAGTTTTTCAATCAAGTAATTTATAACTTTTTCAGAATCGTAAATGCTCTCAGTTGTGTGCAAGCAAGTGTAAGATATAATTTCGATTTGGCCTTTGTCCAGATAAGAATCAAGATAAGGTACAGTTTTTCTCAGAGCTTTTTTTGCATCCTCGATTTTTAAAGTATGTGAAGTGACCCAAAGACAGTATTCATTGTTTTCCAACCCCACTTTGAAATAAGGAATCAAAATATCCACCAAATCTTCTTTTGGTTCGTAGAATTGGCAGATATGTGTTCCCCAGGGCACATTTCCAATAACATCAATGCCAGATTTTCGTAGTTCTTCGTTCATTCAACTTCTCACCAAGTTTGAGAGGGTAAACACAAAAAACTCATCGTTTTTAGGATGTTTGAGTTCAGACTCATTAGAATTTTTTTTGTCATTCGAAAACTCTTTTCTACTAAAGTTGTATATAATACTAAGTATATAAATAATATTAATAAAATCCGTTTTAAAATATATCAATAATATCCATTTGTAATTAATTAGGTAATCTATTATGTTAATGTGACTACTGCAATCTCAAATCATCTTGATTCCTATTTATGGGTTTAAACCTTCTTCTCCTGATGTCGCTATAATTGTTCCATCTTCAAAATCTAATGTTTAATATTTATTCATAATGTTTGTTATAAAGTTTAGAATTTAATGAACAGTAGATCTCTTATAACGAAATATGTGCCTAATATCAATAAATTGTCATGACGTTTTGGTTTTGACAACCGAAAGTGCAACAATCGAATAGATATACCAATAGTTACAAAAAATTGGAATTAAGCTGTTTGAATTAAGTTTTTTGTGAACTAGGGGAACTAAATTATAAACGAATGAGAATAGCCTATCGTAATTACCGCAAATAGGAAGTACTGTTAGAATGGAAAAGTTTAAAGATTATTAAAAAGTTATGTGTATTAAGATTTTTTTTATGAATTATAAACAAGACAGAATAAGGAAAAAAGAAATGAGATACACAAAATTTTGTTCTTCAATAGCCTTTGTTTTTGTTTTTATTTTATTATCACCTACGGCATTGGCAAGTAGTACTGACTCTGAATTTCCTCAAATAATTGTTCAAAAACAATCCGAATTTCTAACTGCTGATCTCAGCGCCAATGTTACTAGTGGAAATCATACCTTAAAAGATATGGAATCAAAAGATCTAGAAACAAATGTAAATAAAGTCCCAAATAAAGATACAGTTCTTCCTGTGGCAAACTTTTCATCCAATGTTAGTAGTGGCTATGCTCCTCGTTCGATCCTGTTTAAAGACCTTTTACAGAATGCGACATTAAGGAGCTGGGACTTCAATAATGACGAAACTGCTGATTCAAGTGATAAGATACCAGTTTACGTGTACAAAACCCCAGAAAACGATATCTTTAACCCCACAGAGAGACATGGAAACAGTACAAATTCAAAACTCTCTGCAATAACAGTTTTTAATCCTACTGATCCAGTGTTTCCTATAGCAAACTTTCACGCAAATGTCACTAGCGGCAATGCTCCTCTTTCTGTGCAGTTTATCGACCTCTCACAAAATGTAACCGGAAGAAACTGGAACTTTGGTGACGGAAATTATTCTATTGAACATAATCCAAAGCATACCTATTCTGCAACAGGTAATTATACCGTTAATCTGACAGTAAATGATAATAATGGCACAAATTCAAAAATTTTAGAACTAATCGTTCACGAAGGATCCAATAACGATAAAATTCTTCCTGTTGCAAACATTGCCTCAAATGTTACTAGCGGATATGCTCCTCTTTCCGTCCTGTTTACAGACCGTTCGCAAAATGTAATCGTTTGGAACTGGAATTTTGGAGATGGAGCTACTTCAACTGAGCAAAATCCAATGCATACCTACTCTGCAGAAGGAACCTATACTGTCAACCTTGAAGTGAGCAATTCAAATGGAACTGCCTCAAAAACTGTTACCATAACTGTGCAGAATCATATCAGCACTGGGAGTAGCAGTGGTGGAAGTATCATTAGTCGAAACAGCCACAGTAGTGTTGAAACTGGTCATGGTGGAGATAGTGGAGCCGGTGACTCTCCTGAGTCTAAAAGTAATGTTTTGACTAGAGAAATTTCACAGGCTTTCATTGCAAATGGAAAAACTGCGAAGTTTGATTTTATTAAGAACACTACTTCTGTCATATATGTGAAATTTGATTCAAAGAAGACCACTGGCAAAACAACAAACACCATCGAGATGCTGAAAGAGAAATCTACACTTGTTTCAGGGTTGCCGTCTGGAGAAATCTATAAATATCTTAATATATGGGTTGGGGACAAAGGATTTGAAATTTCAAATAATATCGAAAGTCCGGCCGTATGCTTCAAGGTAGAAAAATCGTGGATCCAGGATAAAAATATAAATCAGTCTTCTATAGTTCTGAACAGATACAGCGAGAATAAATGGAATCAGCTTCCAACCAGTCTATCAGGAAAGGATGACAAGTACCTCTACTTCATAGCCAAAACCCCAGGTTTTTCTCCATTTGCAATAACTGGTATGACGAAAGCAGAAGAATCTATGACTGAAAAACAGAAATCTGAGCAGAAAGGAAGCAATAACATGTCAGTTCTTGGAATGATTTGTTTGATAGCTTGTCTACTTGCTATATTCCTGTATAAAATAGATCAAAAGGAGTGAATTTAAAACATAATGAATCAGATATGATTGTATTCGTTAGTTATTTCCACCTTCCTCAGATATCACACGAATGTAATCTATTTTTTCAATATTAAGCGGTTAATAAATAATATAATTTATAATGAATTATAGTTAGCAAATATGCAACCAAATTTTATATTTGTGTACACCTGCAGAATCTCGGATGTATTTTTATATTTTTTGGAAAAAGGTACACCTATGTTGTAAACTATCTAGGGTTTCGATAGACTCTGATTTTCACAAATCATTACATGTCATTTATAAGCATGGGCCGAAATTTAGGAATTTATCGAAATCCTCAGAGTTTTATGAGGCTAAAAGAAGCAGATCCATTTTATGAAAAATCAAAAAAACACTATCATATAAATATGGTCTTTCCAAGCAAATCCCAATGCGATTCATACATGACCTGATGCTGCATTCCGCAGACATGTTTCCCAGTCATCTGGATGTTCTGTATTGTCACACTGCCACTCAAATTCACGCCTTGCAAGCTTGATAGTTGCTCTGGCCTTCTTGAGTGGAACTAATTCTGCACTATCATCGTATAACACATTTAAGCAGCTTACAACATCAACAATAAAATTTTCTAAACTTTCTGGTTGTATAGATTCGTTCTTTGCATGTGTTTCTGCATATCTAGCGAGATATTCTGCAAGTACACTGATCAGTTTCGCATCACGCATGGTTCCACTCCTTTGTGCGACAAATGGGGAATCTACTTTGTCACACGGGATTTCAGATTTGGATAATTACTACAGTATAATATTTGTTAATGTGCAGGCGTATATTACTTAATCCAGCTCAAGATACCTGTTAATCATCATTTCCAGAATATTGAAACCGGAAAAGCTGATCAGACTAATATACGAGTGTCTAGAACAGACTTTAAATCCTATTTTCCAAAGGATGGCGCCTGAAATACTCTTCAAGTATTTTTAGGTGATTTAAAGGTTTTCTAAATCGCTTGACTTGAGATAAACTTAGAGATCTGTGCTTCTGCTATTTCGGGGCTTTTACAGGTTGTCTTGCTATAATGCAAGTCCAAAATATGCTCACAAAATTGGACTTTTAAACAATTTTTTGATCACTAATTCCCAACTTAGGGTTCATAAAGACAAAAATTAACCAGTTTTTTATACTATACTNNAGTCAGCAATGATAAATGATTCCTTTAGAAATAATCACATACTCACATTCAAAATCTAATTTTCTACTCAGTTTACACTTTTTTCTTGTGCAGGCAAGTTCAGAAAACAGGTGTACATGAGCAATGAATCTTAAAATGAATATGAACCAAATAATGAAGCAAGCCCAAAATATAAAAGGACGTTTACTTTCAATAATCTTTCTATTTTTCCCTTTATTTATGCAGTCTTTTTAGGTAGTTTGATCTAAAAGAGGAAACTAATCAGCTCATAAACCACCTAACTTAGTCATGTCAGAAGAAAGTGATTTGGAGAACCAGATTAAGAAATATATGGCTCTTCGCTATTTCGAGTGGGTAATT
>PMJC01000291.1 GCA_003157235.1 Methanosarcina sp. | reverse complement strand
TTTCATTCTAAGTTTCAACATTTGTTTAAACTCCTCCTAAAACTAATATAATGGTTTAATTAAATGGTTTTTTATTTTTAGAGGGGGATTTTAATTGTCGATCCCCACTTTTTTCAACACCAATTGAACTTTTACCTTGTTCAATTGTAGAGGTTCGAAGTGTACTAATTAAACTAACCTCTAACTTTCGCGTGTAAAATTAATTAACTTAGATATAAACTTACTTTTTTTTACTAAAATTTAAGAGGATTATAAAAAAAAATAATAAGTTCAATTAGATTTTTAATTCAATAATAAAGCTTTATAAACCTTTACTTCTGTAGCATTTAGTTTAAGCCTTAAGAATGTACTTTTCTTAGAACCTATTATGATTTCATGAAATAAGTATGAGCTTAGTAAGAGATTAGGAAAAAAATGAAAATGACATTTCGTTATATATAACTCTCCATGTTTTTTGTTGAATCAAGTGCTTTGATTATACCCCATCAACTAGTTAATATTTTCATCTTAGAATAACTTTGTTCAAATGAACTCGTTTTCTAATCTGAATTGCATGCAATGAACCTAAAAATACATTACATAGAAAATAGGATTAAGAGAGCAAGTGTGTAACTTTTCTAAATAAGCTCAGCTTATTATTGATAGAACATTTAAAGTGTTTTTATGAAAAAAATAGATCTCATCACAATATATTGCGATAAGTGTCAGATATAAGATTTTGTTTGCAAAATATAACGTCTAAGGACTGAACACTGGAAGTAAAAAATCAATTTCAATAGGAGTATGGAAAACAACTTTACTTTTAGACATTTTGAAACTTTAATACTTATTGATTATTTAGTTCAACCACATAAGGTCCTAATACAATTAAATGTAGAATCATTAGAATTATATTCTATAGATTTTTTGGTCGCAATATATTATTTGATTGATGTTTTCAACCGACATTCCGTAGATGTACACATATGTAAAATTTGTTTACCTATTTTTTCACTATTATTCATTGAAAGTTGGATCAATTTTTAAGTTACTTTCAGATTGAAAAAAATGGATGGCTTTATCGTGTTAATATTCAGAAATTGTGTTCAGTGGAGATTATTTATGATTTCCACTTCACAACTCTATAACGTTGAACTTTTTTAGAGTCGATTGCAAAAAAATGGAATTAAGATATATGATACAGTTTTTTCTTGTTAACTATTGAGAAAAAATGAATCCAATAAGAATGGTTATTCGGAACGAGAACAAATTGAAAATACTGTAGGATATTTCAATAAATCTCTAAATTATGCCACTTGCTTATAAATGGATATGATATGGCTCTTAAAATCAAAGGTTTACGCAAATGATTTTTAATAGAGTGGATAAGTAATAATATGAATTTCTATCAAATAATTCTATTGCAGGGTTGAAATGATCGAAATAATCAAAATAGTTTTTACTATTCCCTTTTTGCTTTATTCGTGTTATTCAGACATAAAAGCCCGCCGTGTCTCAAACAGAGTATGGAAGTGTATGCTAATCTTTGGTTCAGTGTTTGTATTTTATGAAATTTTATTAGGTAGAATCCCCTATCTAAAAGCTCTGTTCCTTTCTGGAATAATCGTGTTTTGCTCTGTTTATATTCTTTTTCAGCTTGGAGCTATCGGAGGCGGGGATGCAAAGGGACTTATAGTACTTTCCATCCTTTTCCCCCTGTACCCGATTTTTCAATTCTCGGGAGAGACCTATCCCCTGCTTGGACGCCCTTTAATCGGGCTCTTTACTTTCACGGTTTTAGAAAATGCTCTCCTGCTGACAATTCTTGTTCCTCTAGGTATGTTTGGCTATAACCTCCTTCATTTCTCACGTGAAATGCTGAAAAAGCCTCTCTACATGTTTATCGGGTACAGGACTGAGGTTTCCTCCCTGAAAAACAAAGAGCATCTTGCCCTGCTCGAGAAATTAGAGATCGACGAACGTGGGAGTGTCAAGAAAAGGCTTGCACGGACAGGGCTTGATTTCGATGCGAACCAGAAACCCGAACTTGAAGAGTATGTGAAAAAAGGGCTGATTGGAAAGGAGATCTGGGTTACTCCTGGCTTGCCATTTATGCTCTCAATCACAGGAGGCTTTATTACGGCAGTTGTTTTCGGAGATCTGATCCTTTATATCGTCATGCGCCTCATGGTAGGCTAAACTGAAGATACCTGAACTGATACTAAAAACACAAAATTTATTTTTTTGAAATGGCTACATTGTGTTTTTTAGAGATCAAAGAGGATAGCCTTCAATTTTTATTTGTTCCGGGAAAAAAAGTAAGATTTGATTCTGATTCATCGATACTCCCATTAAATAATCTACTTATTTTTTAATCCAATAGTAGGTAATTTTCCAAATAAATTGCTTAGAGGCTGTCTTAAAATTACATTTTTCTCATTTGCTTAAAGATTTGATACTACTCAGTCGTCTAATCATAATGTGTATCATAGCTGCGTATATGAATGCCTGACTGGATTCCGTCAATCCTTCGTAATCTTTACTCAAACGTCGATATCTACCCAGCCATCCAAATGTACGCTCTACCACCCATCTGCGAGGAAGTATTTGAAAGCCTTTAACGTCATCGTTGCGCTTTATTATATCCAACGTCCAACCACAAACTGAATTGACCCAATCAACCAGTTTACCGGAATAACCAGCATCAGCCCATATTAGCTCCAATCGAGAAAATGTCCCCTTAACTTGTTCTAAAACAAGTTTAGCTCC
>PMJC01000103.1 GCA_003157235.1 Methanosarcina sp. | reverse complement strand
ATCTCATATTTTTTGCAACGGAACCTTTTTTTCAGCTACTGGCAAACCTATAAAATAATGGTAGAATTATTGAAGTAAAATATAAGGCATCCATTTTTGATATTTTAGGTATCAAAGAAATCTTAGTCGTATTGATAAATAATTTCTGGATTCTTAGCATAAAAAGATAGTATAGAATGGATGTGGATTTTATTTGTTTGTTGCAAAGTGAATATATGATTTAGTTTCTTCTGCTTACATATTCCAGAGATCATATCAATAAATGATACCCCTAGAGTATTGTCAAAAATAAACAAATCAAAAAACCAAAAAGTGCTGTGGAATGCTGAGCAAATGCAAGTTGCGGTTTTGATGCAAAAAAATAAATATGTTCTCAGCAAGCTCGATACAAAGTTTGTATGTAATTCAGACAACAAAAGAAGAGCATATATATTAAAACTCCATTTATTAATTAAAAAATATTTGAAAGGTCCAGGGTCACCAACACAGATCAGATCCCCAAAGGGAGACAAAAATATGTTAGAAAATGTGTTACTTAGTAGATTCTAGATAATATTGGATTTTATGTGTTTCGCTTGCTATTTGAATATTAGATACTAAATTACTTGATTATCACTGCAGGTCTTGGAAGCATGGACTTAGGAAATCTCGAGCTGCCAGAAAACATAAAGTACAAACATTTAAAAGTAGAGATTGAACTTGCAGACAGTTGTTTTTTTTAACTCGTGTTTTGAAGAGCATGAGAATCCGGCTCCAAAATATTTACAAGATCTTAACCAAAAGCAGGAGCTCGAATATGACAGTTTTGCTGATATCTTTGTAGGAGGTTGTTTTAATGGTTCTTTCTGTGGATCCTGATGATCATCCTGCAGTAATCAAAGCTTAGCTTGATTGGCTAAAAATCCTCCAAAGCAAGCAGCCAAAAACGCAAATATTGATTAAGGCAATTTGAGTTCAAACACTTGAAAAAGTAGACTATGACCTTTATACATGGTCTCCTTACCCTAATATATGGCGCAAAATCGCAAGCTTATCTACATTTGTAAATCATTCGAAAAGGAATCTTAGTTGATACTGGTACCCCGGATTTGGATGTGATGAAGGAAGTGACTAGAAAAATTAACCAAGTATTACGAAGAAAATAAGATTCCTTTTATTATGGGATTCTGAGGGGAAAAGGGAATTCATTTAAGTACATTTTTTAAAAATGTTCCATTAGAAAATGAATTGGCAGACAATATTTATCAGACTGATATCGATGTTTTCAAGATTGCAAGAAGAACATTAGTTATAGCGCTTGCGGAAAATGCAGGAATTGATCTTTATGACATCTGTATGGATTGGGGGGAAATAAATTTCAGAGAATTTCGATAAATTCCTATGTGTTTGAGTATTGGAGATCTTAAATTTCTTAACATTAATTTTTATTTATGAAAGCTTTTACAGATTTTGCTCTTAAAAACGGATACAAATGCTCTCAGTCAGTTAAAGACAAACTTGCTGAAATTGATCCCTCAATTGATTGGAAATTTGTTTGTATCATTTTTGAGGTTATATATTTTAACAAAACAGTTTTCTGAGGCAGACATGAAGCTGAAGTAGTCATTATGTTTAAATACTTTTTTACAGCAATTGTATGGTCTTTCTGACTTTGAACTTGAGAAACAAAGTATTGATCGAATTTCTTTCAGAAAATTTTTTGTTTTTTCTGAGTACATACCAGACATTACTACAGTCTGATCATTCAGAAAAAAAATTATTGATGAATGCAAAGAGAGTAAATATAGGGACAGTTGCAAAGCCAACTTTGTTGCCTTTGTTTGAATATAAAATAGGGGATGATTCAGGACGCTACTTTTATCTATTCAGATCCTGGACATGCAAAAGAGTAGAAAACCTCGATAAAATAAAGCAAAAAAAGAGAAGCATAGATAGATTCTGGACAAAAAAGGATGATAAGTCACACTTTTGGTATAAACTTCACAACATAATATAGAGTGATTATGAGCTCACAGAAGATTTAAAAAAACAACTACATCACTTCATGATTCGTATGTAGATTTATCTGAAAAAATGAAGTCATTTACAGGGTAAAGGATACTTTGAAGCAAAATCAAAAATTTATGATGAAACACTAAAAAACAGTAAAAGAACGTCCTTTGGAAATGGGTGATATATTAAAAACAAGATATTAACTCAAAAGATTTAAGGGGAACGAGTTTATGCAGTAACTACAAAGGTATTCAGACATATAAGTTCTTGTTACACTTCAAAGAGTGAATCTAAAGATGTTGTGTACAGCTTTTTGGTATAATCACCATCTTTTGATGACATCGAAAATAAAAGGAGTATTTTAAGGATAGAGGAAGCTATCTTTAAAATCAAAAAATAATGAACCAGAAAATAAAAAATAGAATATACGGAAATTAGCGAGAAAGATTTGGACNNACAAAACAGTTTTCTGAGGCAGACCTGAAGTTGATGTCATTATTATGTTTAAAATGGTGGTTTTACAGCAACGTAATGGTCTTTCAGACTTTGAAATTGAGAAATAAAATATACTTATAAAATAGATTTTATAAAATTAGTCCCCCTAAATTTTTCTTGATTAAAAATCAGCAATCATAATTTGCCTATACGTTTAAGGAACACTTTTTTTGTCTTTACTGTGGGATGTAATCGCTAGAATCTGGTATAATTTCTATAAGCTCTGGCATGATCAAGTTATCAAAAACATAGTCAAAAATCGGGAAATATCAATAAATATTAAACAGTAGGGTAATGTCGCATCAATAGCAAAATGTCGTATAAAATCGATTGCAATTATTCAGAATAGTTAAATTTTTGAAGATTGACATGGTATTAGTGCATCGATTATCAGATAAACATATCATTATAAAGATAATTATAGTTTAGAACGCAAATATTTACATTAAAGCCACCATGATTCTATAACACGGAAAACGCAGGTAGGTGCAGATTGACTTGATTGGATATTATAACCACGGAAAACACGAAAGAATCATTCCCTTACTCTCTTAATTTCATGTCTACCGTACTTTGCATGCTTTCTGTGATTTTCCAAAAATTTATTTTGACATATTTTGCAATCGATGCACTAAATTTTGTAATGGGTTGTAATTCATTGAATAAGTCTTCTTGATTGAAGTTTTTGATGCCGAATATTGAGTTTGCTGATGAATGAACTCTTCCTTAAATTCAATAAATCAATTAAAAAAATAAAAAATAACTCGATTTTGAACCAGGTCTAGCGGGAAAAAAATAGTGAAATTATAACGGACATCTGCGGAAAGTCAGATTCAAAATTATAAATTACAAATAATAATTGAAACCATATTAACTGCATACCTCCTTTATAAATCTTCAGAGCTTCTTATTTACATCACCAACCAAGTACCCCAAGTCCAGAAGAGCATCAAAAAACCCTGAAAAAGAGCGAAAGTAATCGTTACAAGATCTTCTGAATATTGATTCATCGAATTCGACTGAGAATTCGGATGTATTTTTTGTTCATTCAAAGTTTGCAAAATGTTTCCTTTTTTTGCATCCCTAGTGCGTGTTGTTTTTCATCAATTACGTGGTTTTTAGTAATGTCAGCGAAAAGAATATCAAAAGGAAAAATAACTAAAATGTATCGAGGCATAGACGTAATTCGGTAGAAAGAGGGACGAAAATAGAGTAGATACTAAATAACCAGTAAGAAAATCTGATTCTCTTATAAAGTAGTATGAAAATAAAAATCGAAATTGTGGCAAAAGTTGCCTCAAAGGCTGAGAAAATATTTCCGTGGAAACCGTGGATGAGAGCTACCAGAGGGGCACAGCATGTCTTCCCCCCATTCCCTGAGCATGTACAAAAGCCAGAAAATCTCCAGTTAGATAGTAGTTATAGATCATAAACGAAATTGTACCAAGAGGAATAAACGAGAGATAAAATAGGGGTAGTATCATTCCCCGATGGTTTTTAAAACTTATTATATCCTTTTTTTCTTTTAGAAACTGCATTAGAAATTTACAAAGTAAAGGCAAAACAACAAGAACACCAATAGACCTTGCTAAAGATAGAAAGAACTCTGGAATTCCAACCAGATGCCATTTACCTTTCCTAGCATAGTAGAAACACATCAAAGCAAGAGTAAGATACATAGATTCGGAGAAAACTCCTGAAAGGATAAACGAAATTGGAAAAATAAGCAGATATTTTATCGATCTAATGGCGTTGGCTTTACCTGAATCAAGTCTTATCAATCTATATAGATAAGCGCAGGAAACTATCAAACAAAAATTTGATACTATTAATCCAGCAATATAATGATTTCCTATAATTGAACCAAGGAATCATATAAGTGAGGGGTATAGAGGAAAAAATACAATATTTGTCTGCTGTACAAGTAATTGATCTAGAGATCTTGAAGTATAGCCGTTCTGGGAAATATTCAGATACCAGTCTGTATCCCATACTCCCCATACCGATAGACAGTTGTTGAATGAGAATTTGCCATGGGATTGAATAATGGCCCGAGATATCATTCCAATTATATCCAAAACTATCCATGTGCTGAAGAACATCACCAGAATGTACTTTATTTCAGGTACACGACATATGTATTTAGATAATGATTCTGTATTCATGACTATTATTCCCGGTTATATTTCTAATTTTTTAATTATTCAGACTCTGTTACAAAATCTAGTGATTTTTGAGTTTTTTTAATTGTTTTATTGAATTTAAGGAAGAATTCTGTCCTAATCAAACTCAATATTCAACAATTTCCGGCACAATTCGAATGTAGTGTTCAGTTATTTGTAACCAGTTTAAAAATTCAGTGATATTAGCATACTTAGTAAAAAAATTAAATAACACTTTTGTAAATTATCCTAGCCACTTAATTACATCAAAAAACTACTTTTTGAGGATAGTTTTCTTTTTTTCAAGGAGATCTGTCTACTATACAACAATAAATTACACAAATTTTCTAACACATACAAATTAAACATTCATAACATTATTGTAATAAGTGCTATTAGAATAATGTATTTTGTATTTAGCAACATTTAGAAAAAATTTAGTATGAACTCTATATGATTGTTGTTTGTTTTCCCGTTATTACATTCATTGCAATAATTTCTGTTTTCACTTTAATTTCTATTAACATTGATACAACGAGATATCTCACGTGCTAATTAATACTCAGCATTAGCATCTTGGCTCTTACTGCATTCAAAACATGAAGCTTCAAAGATTATACCTTCTCTTACTTCTGTTTTTAATCATTATAAGTGCAGGTTCAATGCGGAGATTTTAAATTGAGGGCATGAGAAACCTAATGAAAAACATTATGAATTAATAGATTATTTGAAAGAATCCAATTCATGTGTATGATGTTACAAAACTGAAACAAGTGATGAATTTTGAGAATGTTATTAGGATTAATAGTACATATAAATTATGTATGTAAGAATGTTTTTAGCAACTATTATTGATATTTGCGATTTTACAGAAAATCGGTAAATCAGGCAATTTATGACCAAGTCATATCTGAGCGTAATTTTTTCCATTTAGTCACGTGCCCCCATCTTGAATGTGATTTCCCACGCGAAATGTTTTTAAATTTTATATATGTTGCATCACATTTAGAAAGTGACTCTAAATTACCCAATCCAAAAAGGAACGAGCTGAATATTTTAGGTTCGGAATTTATTTATGAAAATGATATATTGGAACTCTATAGGATTCCAATATATAGATAATCATAGATAAATATTGGATGACAATTACTTTAATAGAGATCTGTATATAGTCTATCATAAACGTTAGTATTTAGTAACTTGTGCAATCTTTTATTGAAATATATGTATATAATTAATGCTAACAGACCAATTAATACTAACAGATTCTAGTATAGTTAAGTTAATCTTTGTTATCGATACATCGATTTATAAATGCAGTATTTTACTTAGTAAATGATAATTTGCAAAATAAAAAACAAATATGGGTAAAAGGAAACCTGAATCTTCCAAATGGATCAAAAATTAGAGGAGAAAATGTTTAAAGAAATTATTATATCAATGCGCCCAAAACAATGGTACAAGAATCTGGTATTATTTGCAGGAATTCTCTTTTTCCTAAATTTTTTCAATATTCACATGTGGATTACTGCACTTTTCTCATTCATTATATTTTGCATAGTATCCGGATCTGAGTACATTATTAATAACATAATGGACAACGAAGCGGACAAAATTCATATCAAAAACGCAACCTTCCAATAGCTTCAGAAAAAATTGAATGCATCATATGCCTTCTTTTTGTAGCTCCTATGCTCTGTATGGCATTATGGGAGCATATTTAATAAATATTCATTTCTTAGAAATCTCTATAACTTATTTCATTTTAATCGTTTTATACTCATTATTCTTAAAGTATATTGCTATTGTCGATGTTCTTACTATTTCATCGGGGATCAAGCGCAGGTTCTTAACCTGCAAACCTTCAATTTGGCCATATTTTTCACCTTTATTCTAGTATGCACAATTAACTTATTTATAAAAGTTTGATTTTATATTGCGAGAATTAATGGAAATCAGCCCATGAATGAATGTATTTTGTAATCTCCTCTTTATCGACAAGAAATGGTGATCTTTTTGACATTATTTTTTATCCTTTTTATGGAATCGATTATGTATCGAAACAAAGGAACAAGGAGGTAAACTTACAGAAACGGAGATAACTATATTGTTAAGGGTACCAAGTTCCATGATTTCAAATCACGTTATAAGTTATGGGAAAAAACAAAACAGTTATTATAAGAGCTTTTACTAAAATGAACATGAGAGAGTCCTTAACTCATAAGAGATTAGCATTCCATAATTACAAGAAAAAGATTCCTACTTCAGAAAATGCACGTTTGATCGATCATATTCCAGAGTATAGTAGATCGATACATCAAAGATGGAGTATGTATGAAAAATCTCTATACAGCTGGATACAATGAATTAGACATATCATTTTTTACCCAGCTCTAGATATATGTAGTCCAACAATAGATAAAAATAATAAAGTAATATGAAAAAAATTAATAAGACGGATCTTGAAAATCAATAACTTAAGAGATTAAAGGGTCATATGAACCTATATCAGGTAAGTAACTCTCTCGCAGTTTCTCTCACGCTCCTTTCCGACGTATAGGCAGGCTTCCATCCCATGGCCTTGAGTTTTTTGATGTCTAATCTCATCTTTGGTACATCACCTTTCCAGCCCCTGTTTCCTCCAGTGTAGATAAACTTAATATCAGAAAGCCCCATTTCTTCCGCAATAACTCTTCCTATTTCGGTAGTACTGATAGTATCCTCTGAGCCAATATTAAAAAT
Organism: Methanosarcina sp.; assembly: GCA_003157235.1. GTDB lineage: Archaea > Halobacteriota > Methanosarcinia > Methanosarcinales > Methanosarcinaceae > Methanosarcina. Next base: position 78 of record PMJC01000103.1, on the reverse strand, counting down.
ATTTACATCTTCTCTGCTTTTTTCTATTGCAAACAATATCGAATTGACGCATTCTGATACATGCAAATAGGACTTTTC
>PMJC01000288.1 GCA_003157235.1 Methanosarcina sp. | reverse complement strand
GGTTGTGGTGCAAAAAAGCTAGATTTTTTACAACGGAACCTTTTATAATGTTTGTATATTTCCCTTGGATCTTTAGACTTTTTTTATACTCATAGATTTACATGCTTATTCTGAAGTTTTTGCAACGGAGCCCCTAATTTGATAGGTCTTGCAATATTTTTTTTAATATTAGCGTTTATTGCATATGTATTGGGTGCAACGGGAATTGCAGGTTTCTCAATGGAAATTGCAAAGTGGTTAATAATAATTTTTGTCATATTTGCTATTATCACAGCTTTATTTATCACGATTTTCATACACCTTATTTAAAAGAATCAAGAACTCAAAAAATAATGGGGGATGGAGAATTAAAGTCGAAAATTGAATAACAGATGATCAGGAAACCAAAGTATATTGTTACAATAGAAAAAGTAAATGCCGTAAATCATTATAAATTTAAATACCGTAGTTATTGTTATTAAATTTAAAACATATAAAACTATCTTCAAACTATGGAAATGATTTTTCATATCCTCTTGATATTCCTTTTTATTTATGCACTTAAAATATATTTAAATAACAATTAAAAATGGTTATTAATTTGCATAGTTAAACTGAGAATTACATACTAATGTCCTAATATAGATAAGGAGATGAAAAATTAACAAGATTGGAAAGGACAACGAGATTGGAAAAGACAATTACAATTTTATCAATAGTATTTGTTTTAAGTTAACTGCATATTCGAAAGTAGGCTAATGGAAGAACAAATCTTTAGTAATTAGGTAGGTGAAAATATGTCCATAAACAGATATGGTGTGCTGAAAGGAAAGGTCATAGATATGATGACTGGTCAAGGATCGAGACCTCATTTCCAGGTGAAAATCATTGATGATGATCTATTCAGAATAGCCATTGATGTCAAATCCCAGGAGGATTCCTCAACCGTGCTCTACTATCTAGACGAGGATTTTAACCATCCTATCATTAAAGACCTGGGGGCTCTATCCCCCGGCTTCCAGGATATTGAGAGCTGGCCGGGGAGGATTGCACTAAATTACATTCGTGGGAATCTCTTTGATACAACACAAATGAAACCACTGCCCTATAACCTTCCAGGACCTGATAACGACCTTAATGAGCTTTTTTACAAATATGTTGATAAAGCAATTTCCACGGAAACCAGTGAGATATATGCTTTTGGCCAGCGTTGGGGACCAGAGAATGATAAGCGCGATCAATACTTCGGTTTCAAGCCTGGAAATGGCATCCATGATATATATATGAACCAGGGTAATAGAGATCAATGGATAAATGACGACGGAACATGGCAGGACGGTGGCATCATATTCCATTACCCAGACGAGAATAAATGGGTAGCCATCTTCCTGGCCTTTCAATCGCAGTGCTTCCACACATACGACACTACAGGTCACTTAATCCCAGAGGCATGCGAAACTCAAACTGTTGCTGCTACTGCTACAATCTACAAGCGCGTGATCATTATTGCTGCCTTGGTGAACCCAGTAGGTTCTGACGAAAGGAACGTTACCATCCTTAATGCCACTCCCGAGTCGGTTACACTTAATGGGTGGAAGTTGGCTGATAGGAATAAAATGAAAATAGATCTGGCAGGAACTTTGAATGCTGGAGAAATCATGAAGATTCCGATTACAGTTGATGACTTCAAGTTACCCAAAGATGGTGGAATCATAACCCTATTGGATAATAAGGGCTTAAAGGTTGACGGAGTAAGCTATACGGAGGAGGATGCCTCCAAGGAAGGATGGACCACAGTCTTCTAAGCACCTACTATAAAAGTGGGATATGTTGATCTTATCTCGAATTAAATATACTACTGTGGGTATATATTCAAAGTGACTGTCCCTGCTCCGACAGTATAGACAACTCTTCCAAGCTTTCCCCCAATCTTTTTAATACGCTTGATTTAGCAGTATGCATAATTTTATATGAAATTTCTATGTACCCTTTAATCTTCTGTTTTGATTACTGTTCAATTATTCCCATGGAAGCATAAGGAAATATGTTTTGTAAGTCATTTATATTCAATATGTAATTGCTAAATGCACAGTTTTTTGCGTCAAAAACGTTGTATTTTTTCTTTATTTTAGTCCAAATTCAAATCTGTAACAATATGGGTTATTAAAAATTGCTTATATGTTTCTTATTGTTTTTCTTGCCTTTACGTGGAATGTAATCGATAAAGAATTGCACATTAATACAAATTATAGGACGTCAGGTTTTTCAAACATATATTCAGACACAAGAAACATTCAAATACTTTTTACTAGTTATAATGTTACTAACCTAAATTCTATAAAATATGATTTCCTAAAAATTAGTAAATTTATAATTCTAACCAGATATTAGTTTTGGGATCAGTTCAATTAATGATAGGCTGGAAAATCATTATTATTTTGATTTTTACTTTCGGCCCCTAAGCAATTTTGTGCAAGTTTTTGTAAGTACCATTCAGGGTTTTTCAAAATAGATATGGTTATTTTATATACTTATTTAGGAATACGAACACTTTATTCATATTTTCAGCAGTTCCGAATGGGTATCCACAGTAGCGTGTTCCGTTAAGTAAAATAACGGGTACACCCCCGTGGCCTGCTCCGTCAAGTAATGTAAGGGTTACCTTGTCCTTTTCTATTTCTTTTGTGATTGCATCTGCAAGGTTAACAGATTGTTGCGCTGGAATTAGGGAATTTAGTGTGCCGTGCTGAATCAAAAAAGGGTGGCATTCTGAAGTTATATGAGTTGTAGGGTCTGCCTGTTTACCTAGGTTCGGTACCTTTGAGAGATTTTGCCCAAAATATTTTGATGGAAAAGAATCTTTGGTATTATAAATTTGAATCCCCTTTACTTTCTCTCTAATTCCACTTTCATTGAATTGTTTGTCCATAACACAGAAGTTTGTAGGTCCATACCAATCAACTACTACTGTGACATTATCCGAAACGTTTGCATTGCCGAGAGAGGTATCATAGCAATTGTTTGTGCCGCTTGTTGTGCCTGCAAGAGCAGCAAGATTTCCACCTGCTGAACTGCCCCATAGGGCAATCTTATTTGGATTTAAATTATATTGAGCAGCATTAACTTTTATAAAACGAATAGCTGCTTTTGCATCATTTATTGCTGCTGGGAATTTAGCTTCGCCACTCAAACGATAATCAACAGTTACCACTGCATAACCATGATTTAAGCCCTGAAGCATAGGAGCTGTATATTTTCTACTCTTATTGCCCTCATAAAATCCTCCGCCATGAAATGCTATAATTACAGAGAAAGGAGCTTTTCCTTCACTTGGGAGATATATATCAAGTTTTTGTGCATCTGATTTAGTAGCATAAGCAATATCAGTAAATTTATTTTTAACGCTGGATGACGATTATAAGCAACTTGCAACTGTTATTGACGTTATAACAAAAACCAGTATTAAAATGCCAACGGTCTTTTGTATTCTGTCAAATTTTTGCATTTCCATTAGTTACCCTCCTCTAATTTTTTCATAATTAGATGGGATTTTAAGGCTGGATTTACAATTCGCTTCTTATTGGTACATGTACTAAGTAAACCTTATTTACCAAATAACAATTCACTGTTATTAATGATGTATAGTTATGCTATAAAAGCTATGCATGCACAAAAAAGAAAAATATAGTTATTTCCTAATAGCCTATAAGACTAAAAAGCATTAAAATTTGATATGAAAGAAGACGTTCCAGAAATTACTTTTAAAATGCTCAAAAGCACTTAGAAAGAAGATATATAGTCATCATTCAGGTCCATTTCTACATAATCTTAACCAATTGGAGATAGATAGTCTATCACTTTGGCTATGAATTAAATTAAGTTATAAAGAATAGTACATATATTCCTCAAGAATGAGCGCTATACCACCAGAGCCCACATATTTCAAATTTTTCTCGGAGATCCCAATTTCGATATCAATATTTTGTTTTAGTGTAGTTAAAGATGTGAACAATAATCTTACTATTACTAAAATAACACCTATTCCCATACGTCATATTTCATTTAGACTAGGTATATGATTGTCAGTAGTTTTTTTGGGTGGTACTTTTGGGGGAGAACCTATGGACTGCCTGAAAGCCTTGGATTTATATATATCAGGCCTTCCTACAACCACAGGGCGGGTATCAAAAGCATTGTTTGTGGTTGTGTTAATTACAGAAACCGTGCCATCGTGGTCATTTGCCTCCTATACCGTTGTATCATCTGGTGTAACTGCAACTCCATAAGTTTGACTTCCTACAGCCACATTGTCTTCAACAGTGTTTGTGATTGTGTTAATTACAGAGATGCTTTCAGCGTATTGATTCGTAATGTATGCATATGTGCAGTAGCTGCCGACGATACAGATGAGAAGAGAATTAAAAACAAAATCATGGTTAGTGATGCTAAGCCTAATGAATATAGCTTATTCTTATTTTTCATCAATACTACTCCTTTATTTCATTCTAAATCTCACTATTTGGAGTATTATAATTATAATATAAATTAGTTATAGTTTTACAAACCTACATTATTCATTTATAGATAGTATATTTTTCTCATTGAAAAATATATTTTCCCTTTTATCAATATTCTTTAGATATTTATTTTGATAATTTTCTATCAAAGTAAAATTCTCTAAATTTACGAACCTTCACCAAAAAAGTAGAAGTAACAGGAACGAAAAAAAATTGAAGTAGAGATTTTTGGCATTCAAACTATTTTTGTTCCCTTAACAATAGTTATGTTTATGATAAAATGTATCTATTTTTTAGATTTTGCATTACTTTTTAACTGGTTTTTACCAATTTTTCGAGAGAAATAGCGCCATGTTATTAGTTTGTAGCGACGTTGTTTTTGGCAAAACCTATGTGTATCATCAGTTTCGTGTAAGATCAAAAAACCCTTTAACCCAAGCTTTAAAGAAAAATTATAGTTTTTTGTGCTAAAATTTTGGCATGTTCTCAGCTTAATCCCAAATTAAGCATGTGACAAAGCAATTGAAATTAACCCGCAGAACACAATAATTTGGGATGGCAAAGGCATTGAATTAAGGAAATTATGTGATTTATGAGATCAAAAGTTTCCTTATTTGGCTTACACTACCTAAAAAAGTTTTCTTGGAAAGATTGAAATGAGAAGTAACAAAAAAATACAATTATAAGTCCGACAATAATAAAGCCAATAGTTTTAAAAATGTCGAAACGTTTCTTCGGAACTTCTATAAGGGTATTGAAGGCAGGGATACTTTTCGGGTATTTAAGATATTTAATTACTCCAGGTTTGTGCCCTGCTCCTATCACCACAACGACAGTTTTGTTTCCACCTGCAGCGATATTAAGTATATTTCCTGCAAGATATGCGTCGCGTTCATCAATTAATACCTCTGCTGCTGTAGGGGCAAACCCCCTGAGTTCACTTACAAGTGTAGTTACAACATCCTGTTCTGTTATTTGATCGATGTCTATATCAGTTCCTTTTCCAATTCCTATAAGACCATCGAGCAGAGAGATAATCATCCTTATTTTCTCCAGAAATTTCATCTTTCTCCAGAATCGCTGAAGAGTTACTTGGATATCTCGGTCAATTAATGCAACTTTAGATCCTAAAGTCTCAGCTTCCTCGATCGCAGCAAGCATCTCAGCGCCTGGTTTTACGCCCATGTCTTCACCTATCTTTTTCTGCATATAAGCAAGAACACATTGAATGGTGTAGTAGTAGATCTTTCCTTCAAAAAGAATATCTTTGATAGGAACCTGGTTTTCCTGGATATTTCCTTTTATGGAATCATAACGCCCCCGACAGAGCTCGACAGCAACTACATCTGGTTTCAGATTTTTGATAGCATCTTTAACTTCGGAGACACTCTTTTCTGAAACATGTGCTGTTCCTATGAGCACAACTTTTGAAGGATGGTATTCATCCTTGCAGTCACATGGGAATTGAGAAAGCAAAGGAATTGAGATTTCCACAGCTGAGTCAGTGAGCGTCTCGGTAAAAAATTCAGAAGTTATATCCAATTTTGCTTCGGTCTCCCTGGGTTCTACTGCAGATGAGGGGAAAGGGACTTCATTTTTTCTTTGTATGTTAATTGGAGAATCCGAGGGTTTAGACTTATCGACAGAAATAGAATTTTCTGTGGATTCGGTCACAAGTTTGTTCATAGAATATATCGACTCCTAATATGAACTGTGAAAATTGTAGTCAGGGTCACTGTTATGGTTATCTGTAATTTAGGGTTATGCATTATCAATCTCTCTGTTATGAAGAATTCGGAATTTGGATGAGGATACATTACTTAAAGGATTATAGGTTTTGTCCAGAAGTTGTTGAATTCCAAATAAAACGAATACATTCTCATAATTTTTATAACAATTTAAAGATATTCTCTTGCTCACAGTTTCCAATAACTAATCTCAACTACCAGATTGAATTTTGTAGCATGAATAATCCAACTCTCCTCATAAAATATCCAAGTTATAGAAAAGTTAAATTTCAAGCAGATAATTCTCTGATGGTAATTACTTGTAGGAATTTATATCTTGTTGAGGTTATATTTTTTTATTTTTATTTATATATCAATATTTTAAATTTTTGAAGTGTTTGTTTTTACTGTGGGACTATAAAATAGAATCTCTCAAATATTTAACTCGGATAATATCTGAAGCTGAAGTAATCATTATGTTTAAAATGCTTTTTTACAGCAATTTCATGGTCTTTCAGATTTTGAACTTGAGAAACAATGTATTGATCCAATTTCTTTGAGGAAATTTCTTGGTTTCTTGAATATATACCAAACAGTACTATAGTATGATCATTCAGAAAAAGAATTATTTATAACTGCAAAGAAGAGGGAATATGGCTGCAGTTGCAAAGCCAACTTAATTGCCTTGATTTGAACATAAAAAAAGGGACTGATTCAGAGTGCTACTTTTATCCATTCAGATCCTGGACATGCAAAAGCGGATAAACCTTTAGAGATGAAGCAAAAACAAAGAGAAGCAGAGACTTAACATAGACAAAAAAGGATGTAAGTCATACTTTGGATATCAATTTCATACCAGAATAGACAGGAATTATGAGCTGATCAGACGATTCAAAACAACAACTGCATAACTTCATGATTAGTATGTAGATTCATCAGAAAAAAAATTAAGTGCTTCACCGGGACAGAGGATACTTTCGAGCAACTTCAAAAGGTTATCATGAAACGTGCAGTAAAAGAATATCCTTTGGAAATAAAGGATCTATTAAGAAACAAGTAGATTAGCTCAAAAAAGTTCTAGGAGAACTAGTTTATTCAGTAACTAAAAAGATATTAAAAGCAAAAGAAGTCATGTCAATGCTACTCAAAGAGTGAATTAATAGATTTTGTGCTACGGCTTTTAGTTATAATCTCTATCAATTGATGACATCGAAAATAAGATGAGTATTTTAAGAATAGAGAAAGCTATTTTTAAAATCAAAAAATAATGAACCAAAAGAGAAAAAAACCTGGCCAAATACAGAAATTAGCAGGAAAGATTTGGGCAGAATTCCCGCAAAGAAAAAAATTAGAGATAAATTGAATCCTTCTTTATACTTTCCGCAGATGCACACAAGAATATCATCCATTTTCTCAATATAACCGCAGATTAAAAATTAATCCAACTTCCATGAATAAGAATAAGCAAATAAGCAAACAAATTTGGCACCTATTTACATCTGCAGAACGTCGATTTTAGGATTCAATCTGAAAGATAATTTCTCCATCCTCTGACCATTATTTTTTAAATTTTGAGTGAATTTTGGAGATTGAATTTGAGAGATATAGGGCTAACGGGAAAAATATTAAGATACTATGAAAAAAATTTACACTAAAAATGTTAAAACTGAACAAAAAATTCATACTCAAATATTTTTTACAATTTGAGGGGGGAATTGGCAAATTTTAGATAATTTTGATAAAATTTTTAAATGCCATCTAATAACTTTTGATGAAAAAATATGTTTCATTCCAAATGTAATTTAATTTATCAAACTAAGGTACTATGTAACGACTGTTTCTACTGGGAGGGCTATAAATTAAACATGTGAAAAAAAGCATTTCAATAATTGAATATAAAGTAGGCACAGATAAAGTTGAGTTTATGAGTAATCCTATCGAAAAAAAGTTCAAATAAAATTCGGAATATATAAGGACTTACTCAGTTGAAATGAAGAACCAAATGTGAATAACACTTAATTGTATAAATCCTAGTAACTATTCAGAGGCTTCATGCTCGTGATGTCCACCCTCGAATGCATAAGTCATATGTATAATATGTCTGGATCAATGTGTCAATTTCTTCAGTTTTGAAAGCTCCTCCGGAGTTCCTACAGCCAATAGAACTGAGTTTTCTCGAATTAAATCTTCTGCCTTCGGCTCAAAGGAAAGAGTACCACTTTTCCATATTCCTACAATTTTAGCACCTGCCAAATGCTGCTGGTTGGAAACTTCCTTAAGCTTCTTGCCTATAAGAGGGCTTTTCAGATAAATAGGAAACTCAACTATATGAACCCCTTCAAAAATTTCAGTTGCTCCTGTAACTCGACTTACGAGTCTGTCCATCGCTTTTTTTCCGATAAATTGCCCGAACATCGATTTTGGAGAAACAACCGTATCTGCCCCTGCATACTGGAGGTATTTTAAGTTAGAAATATCTTCAACAATAGCAATGATGTAAAGATTTTCAAATTCTCGGGCAGTTAAGACTACATTTGCATTTTTTTCGTCAGATTTGTTTGCAATAAGGATTACAGCTTTCTTGATACCTGCATTTATAAGTGTCTGCTTATCGCTCAGGACTCCAAAAATACAGGGAATGTTCTTATAAGAAAGTTCTCTTATTAATTCTTCTTCGTCATCAACTATTACAAACTGTAAATTCTGCTCAGACAATTCATCGATCAGGGTCTCAACCATCTGATTGTATCCGCAGATAATTATATGATCTGTCATCTCAGAAGAGACCTTTCTTGGCAACCTAAACTTGATAGTATTGTCCATCCAAGGAGTTATTACATAAGTGATAAGAAAACTCGAAATTAGAATGACACCTACAATCTGTATAATTATTGAAAAAAGTCTTCCTCCTTGGGAAGTGAAGACTACATCGCCAAATCCTACAGTTGTAATAGTAGTTGTAGCCCAATAGATAGCAGTGATAATGTTTGCATTTTCGGGATGGTTCTCAAGAACCATAAGATACTCAAAAATCAAGATATATAGGATAAACAAGAGCATAGCTGCGATTTTATATGCTACCTTATGCTTTTTGTGAATTATCTTCCGAAATCTGGATCTGAGATTAATTTTCTTTTTCTTCGAGGTAAACATATTTAAAATCCGTCCCGAACTCCATGGTACAAATTGAGCTGAAATACCATGTAACCATCACTGATCATATATAAAGACACTGTTCCAAACATCCAGCAATTTTTCATTTTTTGATCCGAATATTGATTTCAGTACTTCATCACCTAGCTCAGATAATTTGTAATTCCCTACCATTTTTCACGATTTTTATAGAAAAGTAGAATTAAATATTATTTTTTATATTATTCATCCCAAGTTCGAGTTGATAGAGAAATAAAAAATCCCCAGCTGAAATTAGCCTGAAACACATCTAAATCAGCTTATTTTTGGATGTAATGAGGATAGAATAATCACAAAGCTTAATCTATTGGATTATATCTACCGAGCTAAATTACTCTAATATTTTTTCATTCAGT
>PMJC01000348.1 GCA_003157235.1 Methanosarcina sp. | reverse complement strand
TCCACTGCAATGATATCCCACATTTATTTCACTCTCGGGTAGAAGATCCGATTTTTATGAATAATAAGGTGAAAGGTAAGGGCAATAGTCGAAAAAATATTTTCAATGTATCACATTTTAATTCTGCCGATATTTAGATACTTTATCTCATCCCTTTTTTCTACTGCAAAAAGCATTGTCTTATGCACGCTGTTTGCAAGCCGTACTGCTCCTGACATAACTGGAAGCCTGAATTCAAAATCAGTAGGAATGGTATTTACAAGGTATTCTGAATGCGGAATTCTTTCTATTGACTCGACTTTTTTGTAGACCCTGAAATGCGTGCCGAACTTAAAGCCGGTTTTGACAACATGGCCAGAATCCCGGAGGTTTTTATATGTGCTATACTTCCTAAAAAAAGAACTTTCAATCTCAGAGGCTTTTTCTATAAATTCATCGAAAGAGAACATCTTACTTCTCCTGTCTCGAATCGTTATTATCCCTTTGGATAAAAGGTAAAGGGACTCAACCAGGGAGAGCTGCAGCCTTTCTGAGTCAAGCATTTTTCCGTAAAATCCCCTGTTATATAGAGTTTCGGAGGCTTTAGAGTCCCAGGATATTACCCTGTCTTCCAGGAAAGTCGCATCTGTTTTGACTGTAGAAAGTTGCAGAGTCATTTCTCCTTTAGGGACTTCAGTTTTAACTTCGTAGAAAGTGATGTCTCCTTCTTCATCAACCACAGCAAGAATAAACTGTTTGTGCACATTTTCTGACGCTGTAACTGCCTCTTGAAGAATTTTTACAGGAAGATGCTGCCTCTCTGATTGGACACGAACAAAAATTTTTGCTGCACTTTTACCGGGGTGGCTGCCCCTTGGATATACCCTAAAATCCACAGCTGATGGCTGGACATAATACCCTCGATCCTTTAAGTCCTTATAAACTATGTACTTCAGCTCAAAATTCTGCTGCTTTAGAGAAGCTTGCTCGAAAAAATCTTTGAAATCGATTATTCTGCCTCCAAGTTCAATCTCGAGCTTTCTTCTGGACAGTAGAAAGGCGGCTTCTAAGAGCGAGAGTTCGAGTACCTCGTCTTTAGGATGTCCAAAATAGCTAGTTTTATAAAGTTCAGCTACCGCTTCTGTTCCAGCAAGGACTCTGTCTCCTATAAGTTGTGTTCTCAATAGGTTCACCTGAAAATAAAATAAAAACGGGTTATTTTCAATAACCTTGCTTATTATTAATCTGATTTGATCTAAACTAGCTTGCTTCATNNTCTATAATGTTTTACATGGGCTTGTTGCTTACAAGCAATTTTTTATGCATGCATAAGAATAGGTTTATGAAAAAACTCTGCACTCCTTAAACTTCCTGGCAGCCTCTATAATTGAGCCTACAAGCTCCCTGTATGCCACTCCATGCAGATGAGCGTAAGATCCTAGGGTATTTCGGGAAATGAGTCCGTCTCTATCATTTTTTATCCCTGTTCCTCTGGAAAGTGTTATTGCAAATTTTGCACTCTCAGGAATTTCCATAATTTCGGAGTGGTGGAACTCATGTCCTCTAAAGCTATTACCCTTTTTACCGATAAGACAATCTCTTTCAAGAGTCCCTATATTGTAACTTACTACTCTTGTCTGCCCCATGATCGTATGTCCCGGAAGTGCACCAACCATCGAGTACGTGGATTCTGGTATTGATGCATCGTGGTAAGTGCCAATTCCAGGGATGCCTGTGCTGATTTTTTTCGTAAGGTACATCAGTCCTCCGCACTCGGCATATATTGGCATGCTTTCAGAAGAAGCTTTTTTGATATCCTGGCGCATGGATTCGTTAGCTTCAAGTTCTGCTGCAAAGAGCTCAGGATAGCCACCTCCAATATAGAGCCCATCAACTTCAGGAAGCACAGGATCTTTAACAGGACTGAAGTAAACAATTTCTGCGCCTCCAAGATTCAGAAGGTCGATGTTATCGCGATAGTAAAAATTGAAAGCTTCATCCATGGCAATACCTATTTTCGGTTTACATTCTTTTTCATTGAATGTCGAGGAAAAAATTGTGTTTTCCGAAATTTTCAAAGGTTTTGCACTGCTTGCAATTTTCAGGATGCAGTCAACATCTATTCCCTTATTGATAATATTCTCAATGCCCATGAGCCTGGCTTCAAAAACTCCATCCCCAAGCCTTCTTTTGCCTTCAATAGCTGGCATAAGCCCGAGATGGCGCATGGAAATTTGCATTGCTGGATCTCTGGGAATAATACCTATTACAGAAACGCCGGTGTAATACTCAATTGCTTCTTTTGCCTTTTCAGCATGACGTCGGCTTCCTATGTTGTTGAGAATAACTCCTGCAATATTTACATCAGGGTCGAAGTTTTTGTATCCGTTGACAAGAGCGGCACTCGAACGAGTAATGCCCTGTGCATTGATTACCAAGATCACTGGACAACTGAGCAACTTTGCGATTTGGGCAGTGCTTCCAAGGTCACTTAAGCTTTCAAAACCTTCATAAAGCCCACGAACACCTTCTATGATTGCAATATCAGTATGACCTTCAGCTTCGCAGGCATGGGTATAGATGTCCAGAATTTCATCCTTATTCATAAGGTAACCGTCAAGATTCCGGCAGAACCTGCCAGTTATTTCGGTATGATAGCTTGAGTCGATATAGTCCAAAGCGACCTTAAAGGGCTGTACTCGATATCCTCTTGAAACAAGGGCAGCCATCAGGCCTATAGAAATAGTGGTCTTCCCTGAGGAGGAACGGTCTGCAGAAATAAGGATCCTAGGAATGCTCTCTGTTCCTGTTCCGGATTGCTTACCATTAAACATACTTTTCTACATCCTTGGAGTTCTTTTTTTGCCTGAGAATTCTTTTCCATGGAAGTTATTGCAACTTAAATAATTTCACAGTCTACTTGTTAATGCAGCTTATTTAGTTAATTCTCTCAATCTCTTGTCGCTCAGAGAGTCAGCTATATTTCTTTTTCCATTTTCGAGAATTGCTTTTCCAAGTTTGCGGTAGATTTTGGCAATATCTGAATCCTGTGCCTTTTCCATTACCGAATAGCCTTCTCTTTCACAGTCCTGAACTATACGCTTTTTTGGAATAAAAGCCATTAGTTGGCTGCAAATTTCCTCAGCAAACTTAGCTACGATTTCTTTTTCCCTGCTTGCATTTCTGGAATTGCATATTATCCCGCTCAGAGGCATTCCTATCTTAGAAAGACCCTTGCAGATGTTATTTGCTGCATAAAGGGGCATATATTCCCCAGATGTCATTATATAAGCCTCATTTACAAAACCTTTCCTGATAGGGGCCACAAAACCGCCACAGACAATATCTCCAGGAACATCATAAATGATGAGGTCCTGCTCTTTTAAGAGGTTACCAGAGATGCTTTTTAGTTTCTGGATAGCAACAATAATTCCGCGTCCTGCACAGCCTATGCCTGGCTCCGGGCCGCCTGTTTCCACGCACTTGACTCCTGCATAACCTTCAAAAACCACATTCTCTTCCTTTACATCTATACCATCACGCAGAAGGTCCAGGATGGTTGGAATTCTCATGCCTCTAAGCAGGGTGATGGAAGAGTCACTTTTAGGATCACAGCCTATGATCAGAACTTTATTTCCTGCTTCTGCACAGGCAGCTGCAACATTTGAAGCCGTACTCGACTTGCCTATGCCACCTTTCCCATAGATTGCTATGATTTTTTGATTTTTCAAATAATCTTCCTCCTGGTTTTATTCTGATCCTTTTATCTCAGGCTTCTTTTGCAATTTCCCTTAAGGTGGCTCCAAATTCGGATTCCACTATTTTGCTGACTCCCAGGGTTTTCGGGTGAAGATCAATTTCAACCAGAACATGTTCATGTCCCATCTCTTTCAAGGGCAGAACCTGCCTTGGACCGTTGGTAATTGAAATTAATTCCATATGCCGTATGTTCTCCATCGGTATAGCATGTGGAACGCCTGTAATTACCGCAAAATCGTAATCACCATATTTATCCTTTATCAATTCATTTACCTTTTCCCCTGCTATAGGATATTCATCCATTCCTCCAATGATTTCATGCACTTCAACTCCATGGGCTTTCAGATCCCGCATTATGTATTTTGCATGTTGTCTGACCCTCGGAAGCCCGAGTATGGGATCGATATTTGCCATATTTATGAGATTTTGATGTGTCCTGAGAGCTGCTGCAACTTCGTTGACTGCAAGGGTAATGTCTGCAAACATGTAGCCAGTTTCCTTCTTAGCATTCATGATGATCAGGCCCTTTTTACCTTCCTTAAGAAGTTGAATTACTCGCTTAGCGACCTTATATTTGATATCTCCGCGGGAGGGGGCAAGATATTCCCTGCTCGCTGCTCCAAATCTCTTTTCAACGTCTGTGGCTTTTGCCAGGAGGTATTCCTGGCGCTCGAACTCTTTATGATCTATAATCCCTACATTGAGTGCGGATTCCAGGGCATAGAGTACTCCTTTAGTGTTGTTAGGGTAACCTGCATGCACCTCAACCTCAATTACTGGGACTTCAGGGTTTGCCTCGAGAACAGCTTCATGCATTTCTTCTCCAATGATCATGCTAGCACAAGTTCCGACAACTCCGATGACTTTGGGATTGAAGAGTTCGATGGACCTTTTTATCAGCTTTACAAGCCGTTCGTGTCCTCCAAAAACAAAACTGTTCTCTTCAAGGCCTGTAGTGACAACATGTATTCCGTCTTCTTCGAGCAGTCTCGCATGTTTGAAAGAACAGCCTGAGGGCCCATGCATTATAGCGACATCGACATTTAAGTCTCTGAGAGTGTAAAGTGCAGCAACAATGGAACTCGGGCGGGGATGAATAATCAAAATCTCTTTTCTAGTCATAAAAAATCCTCTTAGCGATAAATCATCTTAACTACAAGTTATCTTAATGATAAATCTTCTAACGACATTTTCTAGTGATGACAAATCGACTTATGATGAATATGGGGCTGATTCTGATTTTTCCATAGAAGCTATTATGTCCTTCTAAATTTGGACAATAGCTCATAATGGAAGAAAGATCTGTGGATAAGATCAATTGAGATTTAAATCAAGAGAAATATCAATCAACTGGGATTAAATCAAGCGACAGAAATGGATACAGATTGGAAGAGCCTGTATAAAATTGTATCATATAAATCTCGGAAAAACATCTTCGCCCTGAGATAAACTCATATTCAGCTCCCTTTTTTCTGGTGTTTCAATACTTAGAATAAGAATCTCACAACGAATATTTCGCAAAGGAAATCTCTAACGAAAGCACTTTACCGAAGATAGTATTATATCATCTTTCCTTGCAAGTTCAGAAGCTTTCGCGAGTCCTTCAGGAAGACTGGCTGCATAAAAGGCATTTTTGGCAACTATTGCTTTCATCCGTTCTCCAACCAGGATAATCTGTTTATATTTCATGCCGAATTTTTTCACTAGATCTTGTACTGATGCAGGGTGTAGTCCCTCGCAGACCTGAGAGGCTTCTTCACCAAGGATAAGGATGATGCCTCCTATCTTTTTTTCATCTTTTTTCTTCAGGAGGGCATATTCAAAGGCTTTTTCGGCCGAAAGAATATCCATGCCCGAATTGGAATTATCTATCAGGGTTATACCGTTAAGCTCCCTTTCTTGCATCCTGCCTAATAGTCCCCTGAATCCCTCAAGAACCGCAACAATTGCCTCACATTTGACTCCAAGCTCAAGAGCCGCTGCAGATGCTGCTATGAAAGCTGTCATGTAAGCCGAAATATTGTACCCAGCAAGCAAGGAAGCTGAGAATATTTCATTCTCCATGCGCATAAAATTAAGGAGAGAGCCTGAGGATGTCGGAGCTACTGGTAATTCCTGTAATTTTGATGACACTGATGAGGTTGACAAGTTTGAAGAAATTGATTGTAATTCAGTATATTTTCTTTTTTCTAGTGCAAAGTCAGCGATTTTATCTGTATTTTCGAGAATCTCCACATCAAAGGGGTCTTTGAATGTTAAAACCTTTGCTTGAATCTCTTTTGTGATCTCAAGGGCTTTTTTGGCTCCTGCGTTGAGGATCAGAGTACTTCCGGGTTTCGCGCTCCTTACAAGCTGGAGCTTTGCCTCGCTGGCAAGGGAAGTATTGTTTCCAATTAGATAGTCTGGAGAAAGGGTTGTCAGGATTCCAATATCTGCGTTTCCCGTTCCCCCAATCGAGATTTCAAATATGAAAAAATCCGGCCTAAATCCTACCTCAAAAATTTTTTCCACTGCAACAAGAATATTTCCAGGTGTTATGCTCAAGCCCCTGTAGATCAGCGATGAAATCCCCCCTTTCCAGGTTTCAAGTCCCCTGGATGTATGTAACGCTATATCAAACTTCCTGGAAAGCATATCAGCAAGGAGAGATGCAGTGCTTGTTTTTGCTTTGACGCCAGTAATTTCAATTGTTTTTATGCCAAAGAGTCTTGAGTCATTTTTGAGTATTTTCCCAACTATTTCATGATGTGATAGGATTTTTTTCCCGTTTGATCTGGCTTCAGAAAGCATTGGATAAGCAGAATCCAGGTGTACTGGTGCTACTAGGAGATCGAATCCAAAAGAAGGACGAGAATTTTTTGAGCAGTATATGCCATTTTTTTCCTCAAGCTCAATCAGCAGTCCTGGATCCACTGTCCCATAGACATCTACTCCCGTTACTTCACACCCAAGGGTTGCAAGTTTTTTTGCTATAGGTATGCCACCGTGAATCAGGTCTAGCACGGCGAGCTTCTTTGGGTAAAGGTCCATGAATAAAACCGGACCTTGGTAATGAGCTTACAGGACTTCCTGAGCTCTCTTAAAAACGAGGTCAGCAATCTGTTCATCAGCTCCTAGAGGCCTTGCATAGCACACAGGAACTGGCTTTCCATCAATTGTCAGGTTTCCACAGCCTTTCTGGTCCAGTTTTAGGATCTTAGGAATGTCCTTTGTAATATGAACTCCAGAAGCCAGGAAAACAGGTACTGCTGCTACTTTTGTCACCCCAGTCCCTGAAAAGCCTTCAATTGCTTTTTCCAGGGTTGGTTCACTGTTTTCCATGAAACCGGCTCTGACGATGATATTAGAGTGTTTCTGAGCGATGTGATCTGCTATTTGAGTGACTACTTCTTTATTGTAAGGCAGTTTGCTCCCATGGCCTATGGCCAGAATTCCGAGTTTTTCTGTCATTTTTGAAACCTCAATTTTAGTTTGGGCTTAACACAATTATTCGAATTTGTAACATTTACGAGTTAGCATAGTTAGGATTATATATATATAATCTTTTTGAAAATGGAGTGGAACCAAAAAAATTTAAAGATAATTGAATAAAATATCTCGTCATGGAGAAGTCGAAAAAGAATTATGGATTACAAAAAATATAAAAGGAATTTCCCGAAAAAATAGATTTCTTTTAGCTTGACTTTGCCACATTTCCAGGTATTAAGTGTTTTTCATAGACGAATCTGTTTTGCTGCAATAAGGATCATTTGAGTAATCAACAGCTTATTCATAGCACTTACATGTTTTCAGGGCTTTTATTGGGTTTTGAAGAAGAATTATCTCATTCTCTTTGATAAGCTCTTAAATATCTAGTTTTTTGAGATTATTACTTATGAATGTTTCTCACGTAACATTTTGGTACCGTTTCGAGATAGATTGAATCTAATTATGCTGATTTTCATACTATAACTGTATGAAAAATATTCTCGCTTGTAATTGAACCATTTATTTTGATACTGATGTAGTCTTTGAAAGGTTTATAATACAGCTTCAGTAAGCCGTTTTATTTTAATCCAACTACCCTAAATACCTATATTGTTTACAGCTTTTGTTTATTACTACTTAAAATCATACTAATATATTTCTACTAATATAATATATATAATTATTCTGTGACTTTGCAAAACTGCAAGTAAAATATACCCATTCAATATCTCTCTGAGTTATGAATCTCTGTTTGACTGCATTAGCTGTTACAGTCTGATTATGATTTCTGATAACAAAACCATATTATTGATTTCACTTTTATCTCCAGGTGAGAAGTCTATCTTTAGCTATTTTCTCAGGAACGTGAATTCAGATATAGGTATCCAAATCTTATGCTCGTAAATATAGTACGGAATAGGCCACTCATAGGCTCGAAGTAAGTTTCTTATTCAATGGACATGGGGGAAAAGTATGGTAGCATCATAAAATCGATTCTAAAGTCTCGAAAGTGGTTTACTTGGGCTTTAGGAGCTAATGGGTTTTGGACCATATTTTAGTAGATGATTTTGGTGACCATGGTGACTATGTCAGAGATCATGATAGAGAACATTATATAGACAATGACGGTTTCCGTGAATTTGCTGGCCATAGCGATTTATTTGATGATTTTTTGTGAATTATGGCTTCCTATGCAGATGATTTTGATATGATTTATAAGCATGTAATGAAATTCAGAAGTTATAGAAAATTCTCTTATAATAGAACTGTATAAATGATATATAACAGTGAAAGAAGACTAATGATTGACGGTAAAAGATGACTAATGATTAATACTAGCGCAAGCAAATTTTTGGATAGACTAATCAATAATTATTCATTTCATATCATATGTGTATTTTTTGTAATACTGGTAATTGTAAAAATTCTATTATCATCTCGTTTTTGTGGTCCATTTATTTTTCCAGATGAAACTTTGTACAATAGCATTGCCCAAAGTATTGTGCACGGTAAGTTATATGGAAAGTTAGGTTCTTTTTCTCCAGGGTATCCATTTTTATTGTCATTAGCATATCATATTTCCAATAACCAAAATCTTATCTATCACATAATGTTGGTGATAAGCGCTTTCATATCTAGCACCATCATTTTTCCTTCATTTTTTATTATGGAAAAATATTGTTCAAAGACAGTATCAGTCCTGGGCTCTATTACCGTGTCAACACTGCCATTTTTAACTTTCTATAGCTTTACGCTAATGACTGAGGTATTATTTATACCCTTATTTTTATTTTCCATATGGTTTATCCTTAAAAGCTATGAAACTAACAATAAAAAATGGGAATTATTAGCTTCATTGTCAACTGTATATTTATATATTACTAGGTCGACTGGATTGGCAATGCTAATTGCATTTGTATTGACATTTATATATTATATTATTTCAAATATAAATCATTGTCGGATGCTTGTTTTAATAAAACAAAAGTTCATTTTAATGGCTAGTATCATTATATTTTTATTAGGTTGGCTTACATATTCAACATATTTCGTGGACATAAATCAACCCTTTAGTGATAAATTAACGAAAACTTATGATTTTGGATCAGCTCATAATATCAAAGGGGTGGTAGGGCACGGAACAGACATTTTCGCAAGTATTAAAAATATGTTGATATTTATTAAATTCTTTACAAACTTAATAAGTTACCTGTCAGTTGGCTCCTCTTTTCTGTTTTTTATCATTATTTATTATTTTATATTGTTACTCATCAATAAAAAACCATTAAAAAATCATACATTATCAATGCCAATTTTCTATGCTTCCATCAGTTCCCTATTATTGATAATCGCTACTATCAGCTTTCTGTTTAAGGATAAAAATACAAACCTGATACTTGGAAGATACATTGAGCCAATCATACCAATAATAATGATCCTCGGAATTATATGTATAAGTAATTTTGATCAAAAAATAATGAATAAGAGGAATATTATTTATTTTATAGTTAGCTGCATTCCACTTATACTTATTATACCATATATTTTCGCCTGGGATAATATTATTATCAATGTATTCAATGACCTACAAAATAATCCGACACTATATGTATATAATGTATTTTATGGGTATTCTACGTTTAATGCATTCGCAAGATTCTATGAACCGAGTTCTACAATTCTAACGCAAGCAATTTCATCATCTTTACATCCATCATTGGTTATGTACATCTATTTTTCGGTGACTGTAGCATTAATAATACTATCAATGAAAAAAAAGCATTATATCAGTCTACTATTGATCTTTATTATCATTTCATCCCTGATTTTTTCTACCACATTATACCACATTTCAGTAGCAAAATCAAATGATGAAATGAATAATAATATAGCAAAATTTTTAACAAATAACACAAATAACAGGACTTTCTATCTCATCGACCAAGCTACTACTCCTACAAATGTAAATATCGAAAAGTACGTGTATGGATTTTGGAATAAAGGAAATATTCGTTATGTCAATGCGGGAAAGATTTCTCTAAAATCCATGGAATTAAACAAAACAACATATCTGATATCTACAAAATCTTTGCCATATAATAAAATAGCTAAAGATGGTAATTTTGCTCTTTACCTAGTAACGAGTGCTTTTCCATTAATTAGTTGATATCTTAAGAGTTCTATAATTTAAAAGCTTTTTTAAAAAATAGTTCCTTAAAATCCAATGGATCTATTAATAATGAATTTGCTAATATTAGTATTTCAAAGATTGTTCTACCCGTCTTGAAGATGGATCGGTTATAGAGTGTATCCATCCCATGAATCTTTATACTAATGGTTGCAATAACGGTATATCCTAAATTTTTTTAAACTTATTTGTTTCTTTCAACACAGCTGCTTCATTTTATTCGCACTTTTTTTATCGTATTTTCGTAGCTTAGTAAATATAGATCAGGAGGTGACTTATTAAATTGAGTCTCTTCTGGAATCAGGCCACCGGTTGAATAGGGGTACTATAAATTCATAATTACCCTTTGAGTCTGAAGTTGTTGACTGTGAGTATTCAAATGCCCTATTCTGATCTGTAAAGATCGTCGTGCTTATTTTTATTGTTTTGTTCGGGGAAGCATTTCCTGTTACTTTCGCATTTTTAACATATTCAAAAATGTTGACATAACCTACGTTTACTTTGAGAATATTTTCTTCAAAGAGTAAATTATAGACTTGTTCATAGACTATTTCCAAAATTTTGTCTGCTTATGTTTCATGAACCATATTATACTACTTGAGGTAATTTCCATCAAAGATATGTACATTTGGCTGCTTTTTTCAGTAAACCTAAAAATGTAAATCGAGATTAATAAATTATGGTAGTAATCATTTCGAATTAGCAAATTTTTTAATCTAATCTATTTAGATTTAAGATAATTAATGATTTCATGCTATTGATTTTTTAGTTCAATAATCTAAGTTCAATTAAATTTATTTTATGAATAAAAAATGATATTTTTTTGACAAGTAGTAAAGTTATTTGATCACATTTGGCTATATACACTCCAATATAACTTTTATTATGCACTATTCCACAATTTAACGATAAATATGAAATTAAAAATTCCTCGATTTTGGAATTGAGTCTATAATTCAGTAAAATTATTACAATAATATCTAAAAAAGAAAATGTTATGGAACTAAAATATAAATATATCCTTATATTAATTAGTATGATTCTATTATCTGAGACTGCACTTGCAACATCTTCGACCTTGAAATCTGTGGCACAGCCATATTACATTGATCCACAACATAATTTGTGGCTTAAAGTCAACATGAATGGCAGAACACAACATTTCAATGTGTAAAATGCGCCTGGATATTCTCCCAATGGAGATATAGTCCATGTGGGCATACGATAACTTTAGCTCAGGCAGCTTAAATACATCAAAGTGGNNAATAAACCATTCACAAATGGCATTGAATTGGCGGTCAATGAAACATTCGCAGGGGGTACTCATGATGTGGGTACATTTACTGATGCTTCTTTCGGTTCCGACATATTCGTAGGTGGGATAAGGGGAACAGATTGGTGGCATACCAGAGTCGCTACTGTTGGTGGATCATTCCAAAGCCAAGGAATATATAATGCAATGATTTGGGCAAACTCAAACAGTTTTGATGTTAGTATTTCCACTCCAGGATTCCGATTAAGTGATTACATAGAAGGGGGTATTCCATATACAGTGACGTATGGTTATGATGCTTCTGGTAATGCAAATATGTATATGCTAAATGTAACTCAAAATCGTCTACCCTTATCTATCCCTGATCCATACGGGTATAACCAGTTCAATCACCCATCTATATATTTCAATGAGACAGGGGTATTTGGTCACAAATGGTGG
>PMJC01000181.1 GCA_003157235.1 Methanosarcina sp. | reverse complement strand
GACAAGTGGATTATAGGAACTGCACAGTACAGGATTCCCTATCTCGGGTATATCAAGCTATTTTTTCATAAAATATCTACCGCGATATAATCACGTAATTTTTTTTTTGGAGATATAATCAATTTTTCCAATTCACTTGTTAAAAAATATTATTTATATATATATATTAGGTTAACTATTATCGTTAAGAAATGTGTTGCTTTTAGTGCTTCATTGAATTTATTTAATCTATATGAGCCGTACCCTTTCCATTTCAAGCTAATGAATAATACGGATTAATTTTCAAGCTATTGTCATATTGAGAAAATAGATGACATTTCTGTTCACATCTGCAGAAAGTGGGGTATAAAGGATGTTAAAATATTTATGTGGAAACGAAATTGTAATATATATTAAGTATCTATCCGCATATTCAGCGTGTTACGTATGAATTTAGTGGTATGGAAAATTCCCCTAAAGCTTTGAATTCCGTTAAAAATTCTACATAGAGCTTATGCACTGCGAATAAATGAAAAAAATAAATTATCTGTAAGAATTGTACGTTAGAGATAACGTTAGATTGAAAATATCAAGAAACAGATGCAATCTAAAATTTGGTGAAATTGAAGAGGATTGTTCGCAAATGACTGAATTGCTGATTTACTTGGATGGGAAATTTGTTCCCAAATCCGAAGCTAAGGTTTCGGTTTATGACCATGGTTTTCTCTATGGTGATGGTGTGTTTGAAGGTATAAGGGCATACAATGGGCGTGTCTTTAAGTTAAAGGAGCATGTTGACAGGCTTTATGACTCAGCAAAAGCAATTGCAATGGATATCCCTCTCACAAAGGATGAGATGACTGAGATTATCCTTGAAACCCTAAGGAAAAATAATCTAAAAGACGCTTACATTCGTCCAATAGTCTCGAGAGGAATCGGAGATCTTGGGCTTGATCCCCGAAAGTGTGAAAAGCCAAGCGTGATTGTTATAGCCCAGGGCTGGGATGCGATGTATGGCGACCTTTATGAAATTGGGCTCACAGGAGTCAGCGTCTGTATCCGAAGAAATGCTCCTGATGCCTTATCTCCAAATATCAAATCTCTGAACTATCTGAACAATATTCTGGCAAAGATAGAAGCCAACGAGAAAGGAGGGGAGGAAGCAATCTTCCTGGACCAAAACGGTTTTGTGTGCGAAGGCTCAGGAGACAATATTTTTATTGTCAAAAACAACAAAGTATTCACTCCCTTCACAATCAGCAACTTAAAAGGGATCACCAGAGCAACAGCTATAGAACTTCTAGACGATATGGGGTACAAAACTATCGAAACAAATCTTGGCCTATTTGACCTCTACACAGCAGATGAAATATTTGTTACTGGCACAGCTGCAGAAGCTGCTCCCTTAACCAAATTTGATGGAAGATCAATAGGCACAGGCAAAATAGGGCCTCTAACAAAAAGGATGACTGAAGCTTTTGAAAAAATAACCCAGAGCACAGGCACACTAATCAACAAATAAAAGGCCAGGCACAGAAGAATAAACACGGAAAATAGAACGAAAATAAAATCTTGTAGAGCTTTTCCAACTAATATTTTTTGATCAATATCTTTTCAATAGGCTTTTCTTAACAGATTTACCTATCGCGATTTCATAAGAAAATATTTTGATTATGTTTGTTCAGATCATTTTTGAATACTATTCTTATCGAACTGGGACTCCCCTTATCTAATTGTCATCATTCCTTTCCTTCAAAGTAAATATAGTACTAATTATGTATTATGAAATGAAAATATCTGATTTCGGATAATTCCTTGGTATACAAAGCTGTGGATCAAACATACTCCATTGCATGCAGTGGATTTGACACCTAAACTTTGATCTATTTTTTGATATTGAATTTGATAGATTGTAGGATAACGGATAAAAATATTAAATTTTGTTTACAAAATTGGATAGTAAAAATGTTAAAATGGAATAAAAAAAGATAGACATATTTACTTTTGTTAAAAGTGTTTGATTTGAAACTGACACTCATAGATAATTTTAATGAAATTTTAGAAGTTGTTTAATGATTTTTGACAAAAAGATTAGATCTTGTAGCAAATGGAAATTGTACTGCTAAACTAAGGTTATAAAAATTCTTGAAAAATTAGTGAATTGTAAAATCGAATAAGTAAACTTTGGAATGATAAATTAATATAAATGAATGGTAGCTAACGAGATAAAAAGTGAGAACTGAGGATCGAGAGCCGGATAAATTTTGGAATCGAAAATTTTTGAAATTTATCTATGCTTTTTAGTTTTAGCTTTTATTTCCTTTATTTTTGATGATATCCTAGGCTACTGTTGAGTACCACTCATCCTTAGAGTATGAGATTATATTGAAAATTCCTATCCTGAAAGGCCTTATATGCTCACCAAGAAAGCGATAACTATTTACCTTTCAGTCTCTCCTCATGGAGCTTCCAACACTTTTCTTTCTCAGAGCCTGTAAGATAGTTGTGACTCATACTAGAGGTGGGTAGATTTGCGTCTCAATCATGTCTCCTCTTGATTTTGTATCCAATCTTCACAACATCTAGAGCATTGGAAATAACAACTCCGATCTATTTGATAATTACACTAGCCTACACTATCTCAGTAATTCATCATGAAAATCCCTTGACCATTAACTAATCAAATACTAGATGGTTGAAGGTTTAATGTTATTGATTTTTTTCAGTTCAATAACATAAATTTTATCTATAATATTTCCTCAGATTCCTTTTTCAATAAGTTTCAAATATTAGTATACTTGTTAAAAAATATAAATTTGGCAGAATATTCTTATCATTTTTGGATAAATAAATAAAATTATTCCATAGATATATATATTGAATTCAACTATTCAGGATAAAATAATAAGATGAAGAATCGTTTTTGGATCAAAATAGATTTTTAGAGACCATTCTTTATGTGGTTTCTTTCTTCGGACAATATGAGAATCATTTATTCAGTCCATAAATCGGCAGGTTCCAGATGAGCAGTATACAGGAGCAAATACAGGAAGTAGAAGATGAAATTCGGAAGACCCAATACAACAAGGCAACTTCCCATCACATAGGAAGGTTGAAAGCTAAAATAGCTCGCTTGCGAGACGAGGTGGAAAAGAAAGCATCTTCAAAGGGGGGATGGGATGGATATTCAATCAGAAAATCGGGAGATGGAACTGTAACCCTTGTGGGTTTCCCATCAGTAGGAAAATCCACGCTTCTTAACAAACTCACGGATGCCAAATCAGAAGTTGGAACATACGACTTTACCACCCTTACAGTTGTTCCTGGAGTTCTCGAGCATAAAGGAGCAACAATCCAGTTCCTCGATGTTCCAGGGCTTGTGAAAGGTGCATCTTCGGGACGTGGACGAGGAAAAGAAGTCATTTCTGTTATCCGGAATTCAGATATGGTTATATTTTTGCTCGATGTATTCCAACCCAAGCATTATGAAGTACTAATGGACGAACTCTATCAGGCCGGGATTCGTGTTGATGAAGAGATCCCGGATGTGGTTCTAAAGAAAAAAGATAGAGGAGGAATAGAGATCAACTCAACTATTGACCTTGACCTAGATGAGGAAACTATCAAGGCTGTAATGGATGAGTACAAGATCCATAATGCCAATGTACTTATAAGGGAAAATATCACAGTTGATCAACTTATTGATGTCGTCCTTAACAATAGGAGTTATGTAAGGTCGCTGATAGCTATTAACAAGGTTGATTTGGCCTATCCTCAGCTGATTGAGGAATGTAGAATTATGTACCCTAACTCATTCTTCATCTCGGCTCATGAAGGAATCAACATCGAAATCCTCAAAGACGCAATTTATGATCGCCTTGGTTTCATCCGAGTCTATTTAAAACCTCAGGGCCAGCTCGCAGATATTGAAGAACCACTGATAGTTATGAGCGGAACCAATATAGGTAAGATCTGTGATCGCTTACATAGAGATTTCCGCAGGAAATTCCGTTATGCTCATATATGGGGTACTTCCGCAAAACACCCCGGACAGCGAGTAGGACTCGACCATAAAATGCAGGATGAAGATATACTCACAATTATTACTCAAAAGTAGTAAGCTACGAATTAAATGTATTTTTAAGAATAAAGTATATTCTAAATTAATTACTTATACTCAAGCCACTCAAAATTCTATAACCAAGGAAAACTTGGAAAAATTGTTCACTTGTGTACTTTCTTTCGTGTTTTTCCTGCTTTCTGTGATTTACCTCTAAGTTTAAAATCAATGAAAAAAAATGTTTATATTTTTCATAAATGTATTTTATTCATCTATGAATTATTGATTTTTACCGTAAAGACTATAAATACGGAAAACCAGGGGTTTGTTTTTCAACTCTGGGTCAGAGACCTTACTTCTAACCAAGTGGCGAATTATATGGAAAAATGCTACTGTTCAAGCGAATGGGAAGACAAAAGCAAGAAAAAATAGAACAATACGGGAAACACTATGTCGAAACGGCCGAAAATCTCCAGAAGAGAAGCATTTTCACTATCCATATTATTGGGCAGCGTCCACAGTTAACGAAGCATAAAATTAGGGTTAGGTTGGATAGTGTATATATTTTGGAATTAGACTTTTTTTGTTCTCTTGACGTATTTGCACCACATAGTAACTATCAAAAGTTTTAACTATTAATTAAAAGCATCATTGGTATTAAATTAAATAACTTTTATATCAAAACCCATCTTTTTGCTTCAGCTACTCTCTGTGAATATACATTAACAGTAGTTTGAAATCAGTACTTGCTTCGGACTATTAAGAATATTTTTATAGTCCATTAAAGTCGTCGTCTTTTTTTGCTGCTTTTTTATACGATGAGTCAAGAACGATGGCATTTTATGTACATCTGCGGAGAATGGATTAGAATTCACATTTAAGGTTTCTTAGTTCTATCGAAAAGGTATCATAATTTGCTGAATAATCTATAGGGCATTCGATAACAGTTACTTTATTTAAGGAAAAAGATCTCTCCAGAATTTCTGCAAGGTCATCACCTTCTCTAACCTTAAAGCCTGCAGCCCCAAAACTCTCCGTAAAAAGAGCAAAATCAGGATTTCCATAATCCAACTCGAAATCCTTAAAATTCATCTTTTTCTGCTCCCATTTGATAAAACCAAAGGCATTATCATTAAGAATAAGAACAACTACGGAAGCCCATAACGTGTTGCTGTTTCAAGCTCCTGGCAGTTTATCATAAAGCCCCCGTCCCCGCAGATTGCGAGCACTCGACGTTTAGGATGAAGAAGTTTTGCAGTAATCCCCGCAGAGAGCCCGCCGCCCATAGCTGCAAGGGCATTATCAAGAAGTATAGTGTTGGGGGCATATGTCTTGTAAAGGCGAGAAAACCACAGCTTATAAATCCCATTGTTTAGTGTGATTATATCTTCCCTTCCAAGCACTTTTTTGACACTCTGTACTACTGATTGTGGCAAGGGAGGATATTTTATAGGGGGGCTAGCATTTATTTTTTTCTCAATGAAATATCTGGTTTTCTCAAAGAAAGGAAATTCTCGTTTCTCCTGAATGCTTGCAGCAAGTTCCCTGATTGAAGAGGTGACATCTCCAATGATTTTTACAGTAGGGTTAAAGTATCTGTCAGGCACGGATTCCACGAAATCTATATTTATGATCCTTTTATCTAGTTTCCCGTTCCACAGATAAGGAGGGTATTCAGCAATGTTGTAGCCCACAGTGATTACCAGATCAGATCCATCGATTCCATAGTTTATATAATCTATGGAATGGATTCCGGTTGCAACGAGACTATAAATGCAATCTTCAGGAACAACACCTTTCCCCATATGAGTATGTACCAGATAAATGTCTGTTTTTGTGGCAAGGTTCCAAAGCTCTTCAGTGATCCCTTTTCTATTAGCTCCTGAAAAAACCATTCTCAAGGGATTTTTAGCTTCACAGATCATAGAAGCAGCTTTTCTCACAGCCTCTAGATTAGGATAAGGAATTCTCATTTCACTTCTCTTTTGTACTACTGCATCAGTTTCTTTCTCAGCTACATCTTCTGGAAGTTCGATATGCACAGCTCCTGGTCTTTCAGCTTCTGCATGCCTGAAGGCGTTTCAGATTACTGTAGGGATTATTCCTGGATCAGTTATGGTCAATGTCTTTTTGCAGAGTGGCTCCATCATCCTGACAATCTCTACAACCTGGAAACGATCTTGTCAGTTGTTATTCAGTGCCTTTTGACCGGAGATCTATATAAAAGGAGCTCCTATAAGCTGTGCCTGGGCAACGCCAGTGATCAGGTTAGTAGCTCCTGGGCCCAGAGTTGAAAAACAAACCCCTGGTTTTCCNNAGCCTGTTCATGCCTTGTTACTATTAGTTTGATTCCTGAAATTCTCAATGACTCTAGAAAGTCCAGGTTTTCTTCTCCTGGAAGTCCAAAAATATATTCTGTGCCTTCTTCTTCAAGTTTGGCGACGAAAAGATCCGAAACTTTCATAATAGATCTTACCTTATATTTAAAAGTCCAATATGATATTAATCCATATATTTTTTCATGATTAATATTATAGTTGATGTTTAATTGAAAAAACTCGGGATGTTGTATTGTGATGATGCAGATAACCCTATGTAGGGGAAGATTCACCGAATTTGGATCCAATGGTATCATTCATAAGATACTGGACTCCTGATACTCTAGCAAAGATACTATTTCTAATAATATTAAAGCGTTGATCGAGTTATCAAAGGTATTAGGTAAACTATTAATAATATTGGCAGCAGACGTGATATAAACTTTTTTTGACTTACTTACATCAAGGGGCGTATCAGAGCTTTACAAGATCAAAAAACGGAGGTTTTTTAATTTAAGTAATGGGGGAGATTAAGCATAGCTCTATTTATAGTGAAACGATTGTACAAAAATAAATCCACAAAAATAATTTTTCTTGAAGAGTAAGCACAGGCAAATAAATTTACTTTCGAACTTATTTATTGATTAACAACTATATATGAAAGAAGGATAGATTTTTTAATAAGTCCAACTTATCTTTATTTCTTCCAATTTAAATATTAAATGCGATTCATATTCTAATAAAATGAAGTTCGTTGTTCTCCAGAAATATATTTTCATAATTA
>PMJC01000237.1 GCA_003157235.1 Methanosarcina sp. | reverse complement strand
TTTTCCTGGATTAAAGTTTGAATATACACAACCTGTTTATGTATATTCTCATTTAGCTTTTCTATCTGTTCGTCCGTGGTATGCAGCTGCTAGTCCTTAATGCTCATCTAGCTATAAAGTGCTTGGATCTGAGTTTTCAGATGTACACAAGAATACTATCTATTTTCTCAATAAACCGATAGCTTAAAAATTAATCAAACCTACAATGGATCAATGCGTTAAAATTGAGTAAATAGACAAACAAATTATACATTTGTGTACACATGCAGAATGTCGATTAGTTTATCTTGAGTATCATTTTAATTTCATCGGCTTGCCACAACATTGTATGTCGCCGTTACAGCATGCTTCTGTAGAGCAGCTATTATCTCCACACGCATTTACTACCTTAATTTCGAACCCGCATCCTTCACAAGAAAGACGCTGACCTTCTTTTAGTTCACCGCAATTCACTCTATATCACCTCAAAATGCTTAACACAAAAAACACGTAGTTTAGATTTAAATCTTTTTCGAAACAATTATTCTGAGTATTGTTCATAATTTTAGTTTTTTTGTATGGGCTGGAAATGATTTTTCATTTGAAAAGTGATTACCACAAAGAATTAGATAGATTCGGAATTATTTTATTCAAATAGCCTGCAGCTTGCTGTGGGAATGGAAACCTCTCCGAGAACATTTATTAACTAACTTATTTGTATTTTAAGCTACATTTGTAATGTAAATGAAACTGAGCATGCAAATCTTTGTGTATGTAAAATAAAATATGACGTGGTTTTTTAGTATTTTGCCTTGTTTCCGGATGAACCAAATTCTGCCTTGCACTCTTCGGCCAGCA
The DNA here is from genome assembly GCA_003157235.1 of Methanosarcina sp. GTDB lineage: Archaea > Halobacteriota > Methanosarcinia > Methanosarcinales > Methanosarcinaceae > Methanosarcina. Next base: position 2,198 of record PMJC01000237.1, on the reverse strand, counting down.
TAGTTGTGCACCCTGTATTTAGCGCATACCAGCAACCATTTTCTCCAGTGAAGGAGAGGACATTGAGCCAATCATTGCATTTTCAACAATGTATCCTCCATAGGCGGTTTTCAGACCATCATATTGCCAAAGTATCATTCCATTGACTTGCATCCATTTTCCAGAATCCCAGTCTGAAGAAATAAAAGTGCCATTGTCGTTGAAAGTTATGGTCACTTGAATATGTAGTTTCCACTGCAACCCCAATCGAAATGAAGATACCATTGTCCAACTACTACCATGTTTATCACCTAGCTTTTTTAGATGTATATTACCGTTTTTTGTCTTAAGATTAATACGCAGTTTCTGAAAGGATATGATGTTGTAAACTCTATTCTTATTTTATGTAGTGACAGCACACATACCTAATGATCTGTATTTGTGTAACTGTTGTTATTTTTAATTAATTCTATGAAAAATAGTTACTGAACAAAACTTACTTATCCATAAAATCTTTTAAAATAGGACAACAATTTAATGATTGTTATGTTTTAATTTTCCCGCAGATCCTTGCAAATTTGACATTTAGTTTTTTAGATAGGATACCAAAAGTTCTGTAAAATCACAAATATCAAAAAATTACTGAGTAGAAAATTCAGCATCCGAATAATCAAAATCGCATACATATACTTAGCAGTGGACAGGGTACCAAAAGTTTTGTGAATTCTGAAGTACTCTGTATCCTTTTTCTTTCATTGCAAAAAAGAATAAATCTGGAGACAGTTGCAAAACCAATATTATTGCCTTAGGTTTGAAAATAAAATCAGTAATGATTCAAGATGCTACTTATCCATTCAGATCCAAGACATACAAAGCTCACTTTCACTCTCCGCATCCCTTAAGTAGCCATCGAGAATACCGATGCTCCATTTTTCAATGAGAATTTTTGCATTCGTCTGTTCTACAAAAATAAGTTTCATGTTATCTACAGGTTTAGCCTTTTCCCCGACTACAAGATAGAAATTTTAATTGTTTCACAGGGTAATACTTTCACAAGTCATTCGTTTTTTAGGTTTGCATTCTAAAACTAGTTATTTCTTCAAGATAATCATCTATTAACTCGTAGTGACCTCTCTCAAATAATGCCAGCATTTCGAAAAAATTTCTTTGGACATCATCTTTGGCCCTTTTTGCCAGTTCCGAATAAAAATACTCGCTTTTTCTCTCATGTCTCATAGCTGCAAGAAGAATACCTGTATCTCCAAAAGTGATCTCATTTCCCTTTGCTCGATCTGTATTGAACTCAGGAGTAAAAGACTGACCACTATGTACTTTCGCACTGACTATTGGTAATTTTTTTGTGTCGCGATATTTTTCAAGGTAACCGAGGTGTTTCAATTCCTCATTTGCCAGATACTCATAAAGTTCCTTAAACTTTTGGTTGCCCATTAGATTTGCTTTATTTAGGTAGAACTCACTTGCCTCTTTTTCCCTACATATAGCCATACCAATAGCCTCTTCAAAAGATTCAAGATTTTTTAATTCCTCTAATACATCCTGATATACGCTCTTCGTGCCTTTACCCTCCTCAAATTTTTAACCTACCGTCTACCTCTAATTTAGAATTTTTTAGTTTTGTTCCGGTTTTTCTCCACTTTTGAAAGAACAATGAAATTTTATCAAATCATGAAACTACTGTTCTCATTTAGAAAAATTGATCTACTTATATCTAAATCCATTCTCTTATTAGTAAGAGACTTTTTATTATTTTCTACGTTTTTGATCAATTGCAGTCACTTGCCAATAGATTAATGGTAAATTTTACTGATCCAAGAGGATATCAAAAAAAATTTTATTTTAAGGTTTTTAGTACTATTTTTTACTTCCCATACTTCTTTTTCTTTTTTTCGGAATGTTTCCTAATTTTTTCCTTTATGGTTTCAGGAGATCCTTCAAGCCCAAAGATATCGTAGATCTCATAGGGATTTTTGAGTATTATGATATTTTCCATCTGTGCAAGTTTTTCTGAGTTTGTAACATCTACTTCACGCATAGTTAGCTCAAAAGCTCTACCACTGGGTGCAGCAGTTTTTATAGTACCCCTCTTCTGGTCTACAGGTAAAATGAAGATAGGTGTCTTTCCCTTTGCAGTCTGGGAAACGGTATTTGTAACAAGGGTATCTGCAATTCCGTAAACGATCTTTGCGACAGTGTTAGCG
>PMJC01000387.1 GCA_003157235.1 Methanosarcina sp. | reverse complement strand
AATCCCGGAGATAGTTCCCATCTGAAAAATCTCTACTTTACTCCTGATTTTTTCCAACATTTCCGGAATAGTGGCTGCCCCAAAGACTTTATGCCCTCCGTCCATAATAGCAATTCCCGCAATGGAAACTATTTCTTTTACATTAATAGACTGGGCCCAGTCCACAAGAGCATTGCTGACATCGTAAGAGACTGAGTGACTGATAGGAATATCGGAAATTACGATGATCAGGTTCCGGTCCTCTTTTTCGTAGATCCTTACAGGCATGTTTATAAGGCCCTCATATAGCACTGCAATAGAGGGGAAATATCTGGAGTCAATGGAACCAATGTATTCCATATTCAATTCTTCGATTATATGCTGGCTTGTTATATTCCCCACGAGTCCGATGCCTGGAAAGCCTTCAATTAAAATCGGGTTTTTTGACTTTAAAGGTTTGGTAATAATCTTCACATCATTATTGTCATAATCCGTAGATGACAAAAAAATCACCTCTATAAAATGCGACCCCTATGATTATATCTGACCTAATCATAGATAAACAATTTTTTCAGCAGCCTGTTCTGCTTTGCTTTCTGCATTGACGTCAACAAGAAAGAATTATGCAATGAAACCGGATTTCCGAATTTCATAATTCTCTTTTTTATTAAAATAGACTCGTTTCAATATATATTTATTTTCCTGGAATATTTCTATCTATAATTAAAATATATTTTAAGTTCAATAAAATATATTCTCTAGATGGGAACACTACGGAGGGGCTTAGTTTGTGTAATGATTGTAAGGATGAGCATAGGTTAGAAAAGGAACCGCAAAAAAAAGTCCCAACAGGATACAAAATACGAATGAACAAAAAAATATCCTCGGGAAAATCTGTTTTCCATCGATACAGTGTAGGAGAGTCAAGTATGAAAGCAATTTTTGAGATAACATCAAGAAGACCATCATAGTTGGAAATATTCCATATTGTAGCAGCCAGCATGAGCGGAAAAATCGCTATATGAGTGACTTAGGATTTAAAGGGTAAAGGAATTAAATTTATCTGGATAAGCTACCATTATTGCCAGAAAGAAAAAGGCTAGTGGAAAGTAGAAGGATAATATAATAAGAAATCTGAAGAGCCCGGGACAGTAATTCCCACTCAATCAGATATTTTTTACGAAATTGAATGCTTGGTCACAAAGAAGTTAGGAGATTATTCCATAGTGAAAATTATTCCTTATATTCAGATATCTCTTCGGAATAAGCTTCGAAGTAGCTACAGATGTTGCAATTATGGCAGCTAAATAAGGAATATTTTTGTTTCTGATGACACGGTAATTATAGCTATAGGAGACATTTTATGGGGAACATATGTGATCTTTGTAATCGGACCATCCCTAAGTAGTGATTTCTTTTCCCTACAGTTTCAGGAAAATCATTTCATGTCTTGAGCAAGAAAAGATTGAGGTAGGAAAAAATCCAGGTAAAAAATCCAGGAAAAATTAGTTAGACACCTAAATTCTAACTTAAAAATCCTTTTTTCCCAGTTTTTTAAAGCTTGGGAAAGTGTATATAGAGGCTTTCTTCCACTTTTCTCTGGTTTCTCTCCAGTCCCAAAGATAAATATATCTAGTGAGCATCTATAATGCCGGCATGTCAGTAGTATTCAAAATTCTTGACAAGGACGCAGGCGGCAGAATAGGGAAGCTCAGGACTCTCCATGGAACTGTTGAGACACCTACAGTAATGCCTGTAATTAATCCGAATATCCAGCTCATCTCTCCGAGAGAAATGGGAAACTTTGGGGCGGAAATCCTGATTACTAATTCTTATATTATCTACCGAAAGGAAGAGCTGCGCAAAATTGCTCTTGAGAAAGGGCTGCATAGGCTTCTGGATTTTGACGGGCCCATTATGACTGACTCGGGTTCTTTCCAGCTTTCAGTATATGGTTCTGTTGAAGTAACAAATGAGGAGATTATTGGATTTCAGCAAAAGATAGGAAGCGATATTATTGTNNGTTGCCCGTAAGTTTATTCAGGGTGAACAGCTCCTTGCAGGGCCATTGCAGGGCTCAACCTACCTTGATCTTAGAGAAAAAGCTGCTTCCCAACTGAAAAACCTCAAATTTGAGGTATATTCTCTAGGAGCAATCGTTCCGCTCATGGAAGCATACCGTTATTCAGAACTCGTTGACTTAATTGCGACATCAAAAAAAGGTCTTTCTCCAGTCTCACCTGTACACCTTTTCGGGGCAGGGCATCCAATGATGTTCGCTCTCACAGTGGCACTTGGGTGTGATCTTTTTGATTCTGCAGCTTATGCTATTTATGCCAAGGACGGGCGCTATATTACTGTAAACGGAACTTATCATGTAGAAAAACTAAATTATTTACCCTGTTTCTGTCCGGTTTGTTCAAAATATACCGCACAAGAACTTAAAAAAGCAGATAATAGAGAAGAACTTCTGGGAAAACACAACCTCTACGCAACTTTTGCTGAAATCCAGCTTATTAAACAGTGCATAAAGGACGGAAAACTGCTCGAACTTGTAGAGAAACGCTGCCGTTCTCATCCAAAGCTTCTTGAAGGACTGAAAAAACTATATAAGCACTCACCCTGGCTTGAACAGTTGGATCCAGCCACAAAAGGAGTATATTTTTACTGTGGGCCAGAATCATCCTCGCGGCCAGAAATCCTACGTTTTGGAAAACGGCTGGAAAGATTTAGCTTTGAAGGCTCGGTACTTATTCGTACAGACCCTGTGAAAGGAGAGGCCAGCTACGATCAAATCCTTAATTTCAAAGCACCATTCGGGGCATTTCCTATTGAAATGGAAGAAGTATATCCTTTCAATGCCGAGGTCCCGAAATTTCCTGACTACGAAGCCCTCAGCACAGCTCTTCTAAATACTCTTAAACTAATTGTCTTGAACCCGCACGCAGAGTTTACCTTTGTCTGCGAAAATGAGTTTCAGCATCCGCTATTTGAAGAAATAAGCAAAAATGCAAAACTGGTCTATAGGGAGGCTTTGGGGAATAAATAATAAATGGGTTCTTTATGAGTTTTTTAACGACATTGAGCATTCAACAGTCCTTCAGACTTCCTAATATATTCTTTTGATTTCCTTATAACTCCTTCACTAGTTCTCATAAATAAAATGTTGTCTCTGAAAAAAGAAAAACTTTTTGAGATGCGAACCTTTATAGGATTTATTGCAAGAAACTTTATAAATTAAAAAAAGCCTGAAGTATAATTATTCTGATAAAAAGACTTAAATATCTATTAGAAAAAAAGAGGTGAAATAATTGTCTCTTACAGCAAGAATCGGGGAACTCAGTCCTTACCTTAGGCTTTTGAGGCCCGAACTCTACTACATGGATCTTACTCTTCCATCTTCGAGTGCAATTCTGGCCTCTTATATAGCAACTGGAGGGCTCCCGAAACTGATTCCTTTCTTGATTGCCATAATAGGCGGCTTTGCAGCGATTACCAGTTCATACGTTTTTAACGATTGCTGCGATATTGATATAGATATGATTAATCTGCCAGGCCGCCCTCTACCATCGTCCAGAATCTCAAAAAATTCGGCTCTTATTTATGTCTTCTTGTTGTTAGTAATAGCAGGTGCATCAGCCACTTATCTGAACCCTGAATCTCTCCTTATACTTTTTATTGCGGTCGGAACTATCACCATTTATTCGATCTTTGCAAAGAGATACACCTTTCTCAGCTTTTTGCCCGTGGGCATCTCCTATGGGCTTGTGCCTATAGGTATTTGGGTTGCCTTTGACCCTATAGGGCTACTGAAAGGCGGCGACGGAGTAACTCTGCCCTTGCCAGCTATTTTTTTCGGGCTCATGATGTGTGTTACAGACTGGGCTTTTACTCTTGGAGGTGTTTCCAGAGACTTGGAAGGGGACAGGATTAAGGGTGCCCCTACAATGCCAGTGACCTTTGGAATTTCTTTTACCGCCAGATTTGTTACTATCTGGTGGATTGTCGGAGTTATTGCATCAGTGCTTATCGGCTGGTCTGCCCATCTTGGGCCTATATATTTTGTAGGTGCTTTTGCCTCTGGGCTCTGGATGCTTGTCCAGTGTTTTGACTTTATCAGATACCCTACTCCGGAGAGAGGAGGCGCACTCTTCCTTAAAGGCTCAAATTACAGAGCAATCATGTTCGGATCAATGATCCTGGATGTGGTGCTGTGTATTTATGCGGGATCTTATGTCTCCATTCTCTGGTGAAAAAAGGTATGGGAACATGAATGCGGATATTATTGTGATTGGAGTATCTCCTGCAGGACTGATGGCTGCAAGGAACGCGTGTGAAAAAGGCTCTACAGTTCTTTTGCTAGAAAAAAAAGAAGATATTGGAAACCCTCCACATCCTGCAAATTCTTTTTTTAAG
>PMJC01000379.1 GCA_003157235.1 Methanosarcina sp. | reverse complement strand
CAGTCTCTTGAAGCTTATCTAGATAGGCTTTCTAGGCTATGTAGAAATCCTCTCTAAACCGGCATCTTCAGCTAAATTTCAATCCAGAAATTTAATATTACATAACCCAATTTAAAATTTTTTAAAATTTTAAATAAGAAGATTCCTACATAGCCTAGAAAACCTATGCTTCTATACTATTATTAAATAGTAATAAAGTTCTTATATTGAAGAAACAATATCGATAATAGATAGATATCATAACCAAGTTGTATGACAATTGGAGCTTTAGAGTGACTACTTCAAGTTCAGATTTGATCAAGGTAACACCAAATAATTGTAATTTTTGTATGTTTGTGGATTCCGAGAACTACGACCATTATCTGAATAATTTATGTGAAAATTATTCCATTGAATTACTTCTCAGACATTTAAGAGATAACGGTCTTTTTATCGATATAGGGGTTCACTATGGTTACTATACAATAGCAGCAGGAACGAAATTCAAAAATTGTCGAATCATTTCATTCGAGCCATCCCCTAAAATTATAACATATTGGAAAAAAATATTGAATTAAATGGGCTTGATGATGTTAAATTATTCAATCTTGCCGTATCAAATAAAAATGGCATTAAAGAATTCATTATTGCAGGTGATTCAGCGAATTGTGGTTTTTATGAGCACCCTTGTTCATTCGTCAAGGAAAAAATATCTATCCAAACGATAGCTATTGATAATTTACTCGAATATACATTAACTCCGATAATCATTAAAATCGACGTAGATGGACATGAGCTATCCGTGCTGGATGGTATGGAACAGTTGTTTAAAATATGCGGAAGACGCCCACATTTTTATTTAAGTCGATCCAAAAATGATCTATTAATCATGTAAACAGCCGAGACAGTTGATTGAAAAATAATCGATATGGACTTTGACGTCTTTTTCATTGAGAATGAAAAAAGGGTAACATATAAGCTAGATAATGCTACGAACTGGGAAGACTTTTTTGGAGAAGGCAACTACAAAAAGGGATATTTCAACATACTGTGTGTAAAAAAGGAAAGATTTCTAAGTTTGTTAATCTTTTCCCATTCTTCAGAAATGGCAGGCGCTGAAAGATGCCTACTGGAATTGATAAATGAACTGATTACAGATAAAAATGTCCTGTGTACTATCGTTATGCTAGGCAACGGTCCATTAAAAAACGCGCTCGAAAATGCGGGTGCATCTGTCATAAGCTTAAACTATTCTTGGTGATGTGATTGGAGTGTACTTACCGCGGAAGAAAAACAATCAAGGTTAAATAACAGTTTTAATATTTTAAATGAGAATCAGGAGACGTTTGCTAAGATTAATCCGGATGTTATTTTAACTAATACTTTGGTTATTCCATGGGGAACAGTTGTTGCCTATCAACTTGATAAACCTCATGTTTGACACATTCATGAGTTCGTAGAGCCACATAATGCATTTTTTTACCTTTTTTGGAAGTACTGCAGCTCATAAAGGCCTCAACCCTTATTTTTACCAACTCGGATTTTGTTCGGAATGCCCTGGGTTTGACGGGATGCGGTAATGCCTTTACAATTTATAGCCACATTGACATCTTTCCGGAAGCGTTGCAAGAGGAAAATGAAACTTATTTCTTCAGACAGTCGGCCACGAAGTTGATCATTGTCGGCACCGTTACAGAATCAAAAGGGCAGGTAGACGCAATTTATGCGGTCAAACGGCTGATCGAGAAAAAATATGACGTCGAGCTGGTCATCAAGGACCCTAGTTATCCAGGTTATATGGGAAACCTAAACAAAACAGTGGCTGAAGAAAGCCTGGAGTCCAGCATTAAATTTTTCGGATTTGACCCGAACCCATACCCTGCGTTTAACCAGGCTGATATTGTGCTCGTCTGCTTACGGAATGAAGCCTTCGGATTCGTCATCGTGGAAGGTATGCTCCTGAAAAAACCAGTCATTGGCACTAACATTGGAGGGATCCCATAAGTAATCAAAGAAGGGATTAACGGCCTGCTTTATGATCCGGGGAACAGCAGTATGCTGGCGGATAAAATTGAGTACCTGATCAACAATCCCGAAAAACAAAAGGTGCTAGTAGAGAATGGTTACATCTTAGTGAAAAAATGCTTCACGAAAGATGGGTACGGCGGAGAGATCTACCGTAGGCTTTTCGAAGTGAAAGACGCTCCTTCGCCTCAGGCTTCGGCGTTGTTAACATACATAATCACGCTGATGGATCAGGTTATACATTCCGAAAATCTGCAAATGGAATCACTGTGAAAACACGTTGTAGATCGTGATTTCTAGATTCAGGCTCTTGAGCAGCATGTTGCGGAAATTGAGAAAAGTATTACACTTCAGTTAATGATGAAATTTGACGAAAAAATAATTGGACATATTTTTCCAATTGGATTAGAGAAAATAAAAATTTACGATCTCGGGTTGAAAGGGGGAAGAATTATAATCAACGAAGGCGTGAAAAGTCTTTGGTGGAATTCTAAAAAATACTTAATAAATAAACGAACATGAGATTCATCTACTCTTCAAATTATGGGGTGGACTTTTCATCAAGGAACAAATACATAAATATTATTATACCGTTGTAAAGTTTAACATGTTTTCAAATATGTTTTCCAAACTGTCACCCACCAGCACTAGAGTTTAGCGTGCCCATTGCTTAGAACACAATCATCTCAGTACAGAGAAAAACTCTTGCGGTGCCAAGAAGAACAAATCATTGGTATCTCCTTCTTACTGACAAAGCTTTTTTTTCTATTGTTTATACTGATACATAGATTTTATAGTAAATCTGTGCATTACCCATAACTGACATTTCACCCTCATTCAAAAACAAGGTAATTTTTGCAACAACTAAAGAAACTTATTAAATTTATAATGGACACATGCTCAACAAAATGGATGATTTTGGCGCTAATATNNGACAAAATTAGCAATAAACTGTATGTATAAAAATATTAAGTTGTGTTTTTTGGGAGGTATTGAAATTTGAGTTTAATCATCCATATATCAATACACTGAATATCCAAGAATGATTCTTTAAAAATAATGCAAATAAGAGTATCGCTTGCGAAACTTACATAAAAAAAATAATGTGTTATCAGGAAGAAGGGGGTCGAAATGTGAGCTGTATGGTTTGGAGGAGATAAAACGCTGCAGTACGCTGGCACAATAAAATAATAAGCATCTTTATACGTGCTCCATTTAAGCAGAAACTTAATAGAAATCTTTAAGTCAGATAAATGATGCTTATTATTTAATTATACGTCGAAAGAAAATATGATTGTAGCGGTAAATGGGATTTTTATGGTAAAAAGTATTTGCTTAGTTACACATGATTTTGCTGGTCTCATAGTTAATGGAGGTATCGGTTCTTATTATAATGAGATTGCTAAGTTATTGCATGATAATGGGTGGAACGTAATAATCCTGTACTATTCATTTAATGGCAAAATTGATGATTTTGCGAAAAAATATTATAATAAATATGGTATTCCAATCTTCGATGCTATAGAGCTTTGCAAGGAGTCAGATCACGAGAAACTGGATGAAATTTATATGAATACCTATATATTTTTTGCTTGTAGTCATATCTATCATGAAGCATTACAGGTGCTAATGAATAAATATGGACAAAAATTTGATCTGATTGAATTCCCAGATTGGCAAGCTGATGCCTTTGTACCGGTTAATATGAAGAAAAATTTTAATTTGTATGAACAGACGAAAATAATTGTGAAACTTCACAGCCCTTCGGAATGGGCATTTAATGGAATGGGAAAGTTAAATTGGACTGAAAATGATGTCCAAATTTTTCATATGGAAAAGTATGCTTTTGAAAATGCAGATATCCAAGTTTCGCCAAGTGTTCATTTGCTTGACTGGTGCAGGAATCAGGGATGGAAAGTGAAACCAGATGCCAGCATATGCAGAAATCCAATGTCTCTACCAATTAACTGTGAATCTGTTGCTCATAAGTTTAATTTCACTAACTTTGAACTCTCTCAGATTCCTGCTCGAAAGGAGATTATATTTTTTGGCAGGTTTGAAGAGCGAAAAGGCATCAAAGAATTTATTGATGCTATAAGACATCTTAATAATATTTTGCCTAATTTCAGTGGCGAATTCGAGATTACATTTGTGGGTAAATCTAGTACATTTACCAAGGAGCAGATCCAAGATAAGCTCCCAGGATTCAAATGCAAGTTTTTTACATTCTCTAGGCGTGATGAAGCTATAAAGTATTTAATTGATAATGCGCGACTAGTAGTTCTGCCGTCAAAATTAGATAATTTTCCTAATACAGTAATTGAATGTATGCTTGCGAAAATACCGTTTATTACATCTCGAACAGGTGGGATACCGGAAATTTTAGGCGTAGAAAGTAAGTTATATTCTGCTATAAGTTATGATATTAGCAATAAAGACAACTTATCAACGCTTATCGGTAATTATTTAGAATACACTAATGATTATATAAATGAACTAATTAATTCTGGGTACAAAAGAGTTACAGAAGTTACTAACCCTATTGATATTTTAAAATGGTATGATGAAAAATTATTAGAAAATCTTGTTAGTAGCAATGTATCTAGCAATCCAGGTGTGACAATTATTATCCCCACAATGAATTATACAACAAAGAAATATTTGGAGACAACAATAAAATCATTATTAGATCAGACATATAAAAATATCAGTATTTTAGTTAAAGATTCTAGTACAGATCCAAAAGCATTGATGGTTTTTAATTATCTAAAAGACAAATATAGAAATATACTATTTATTCAAAAAAGCGATACTAGTATTGGCAACGCCCTAAATCAATCATTGCCTTATGTGAATACAAAGTACTTGATTGAGGTTGATGCGGATAATATAGCAAAACCAAAAATGGTAGAAATATTTGTAAAAGCTATGGAAAATAGAAACGACATAGCAGCTCTTTCTTCCTACAACACTTTTTTCCAAGATGAAGATGAGGAAGAAATATTAAAGTTAATAAAACATGAAAAAGCAGATTTCCACTCAAATTATTTTTATAAGCCAATTGGAATTTGTCTGCCATTGTTATTTTTTCAAAATACCCAAGGTGATGCCAATAGTATATTCAGAACGGATGTTCTTAAATCCATTGGCGGTTGGCCTGAAGAAAGTTGTAATTGTCAAGATTGGAGAATTTGGATAAAATTATTAGCTTATGGGTATGAAGTTGATGTTATTAGAGAATCTTTATACTATTATAGAAATAGGCCTGACGCTGATAGTAAAATGCTATCTTTTTATGATGTGGATAATGCCAATGTTGATTACATCAAATTATTAATTGAAAAAAGACCTGAATTTTATGTGAAATATTGTTATAAAGGTCTGCATAGGTTAAAACTAGCAGGTCAAACAGCAGGAGCCGCTCAAGCAGAACAAGAATTGAAAGCAATAAAGCAAAGCGCACTTTTCTCTGTGGGTGTAAAACTCGGAAATATTGCAGAAAAGCACCCCATCATTAAAAATGCGTTTAATAGATCTGGAAATATAGTGAAAAGGACGATCGGGACCCTAAATATACGTTGATATTTGTTAATTTAGCTGATCACAAAACTCAAAATTGAGTTTTTGAACCTCAAGTTCCCAATAATCAATCGAGCTTTTTGATCACGAAAATTATTCTGAACATTTATTGCTGTGAAAACAAAACTGGTTTTGGGATGAACTCATTGTTATAATCTAAGGTGTGTTACAATGCAGTTATTTGGAAATTTAATGTATCGTATGCGATATCGGTATTGTAGATTAAGAAATAATGATTGTAGATTAAGAAATAATGATAATAGAGATTATAGCCATGAAATAAATTTTTGGGATAATAATTTGGGGAAAAATGACTAATTTACTAGACGGTAAATTCTTTATTAAGTGAAGATAAAAGAAAAAGTCAATTTCCAATTCGACTTATAAATGTGATTGATGAGTTAAATAAAGAGTTCAAAGTTAACCAAATTAAACTTTTAGAAGTTTGTTCCGGGCTACTGTCTAACTTAGCATGTGAAGTTGATAATAATTTATTTGATAATCTCGCTATTGATCCACTAGCTGATATTCATAATTCATTAATGGCAAAATATCATTATGATTATCCGATCAAACCTATAAAAGTAAAATGTGAAAATTTATTAAAATTATTTAGAGAGAATTCGTTCCATATATGTTACTCTAGAAGTGCGATTGATCATACTGAAGACCCAGAAAGATGCATTTTTAATATGTATTCTATAATTAAAGAAAAACGGAATTTTATTTTTAATTGGTTTTGTCAGGGAAGAGAGTCACGAAAAATGGGTGGATCTTCATCAATTTGATTTAATCCCTGAAAATAGGGATTTGTTTCTTGGATTTAATGATGGAAATAAAAAAAATATAACTAATAATTTAAGGTTAAGAAATATAATATTCGATAAAACTAGGTATAATCCTGGTGATTTTTATAAAATAGCATTTAAAAAATATTAATTTATATTCATAAGTTATCGGTAAAGTGAGGAATCATGTTAAATTGCACTGGTTTCTGCAAGATTTTTTTAAAGGATTCATGATGTGAGGGTGTAGTAAGATATCGATTTCATTTTCAGTGCTAAAAATTTGGAACTTATTTTTGGGTTGAAATCGAGATCAAAAGGCAAGAATATTACTTAACAGATGACTAATGAAATAATCTCAAATTGTATCATGGATATGTCCCTATTATCCAAATAATATATAATATGTACAAATATTAATCAATTTGTCAGCAGCTAACGAATTTTAGGCACAAGTTCGAATACTAATACGATGATTTCCCGACTTTAATGTTAGAGTTTTAGCATAAAAAATAACATTTTTAGGCATTTAATTTATTAACCAAATACAAAAGAATATAAATCAGAATCCGATATTAATAAAAAACTAATTTTATGCAGCCTACTTTCTTAGATATTTCCTCAGTGATTATATCCGTCATGAAGAAAAACTCAAAAATTAATATCAAATATAAATTCATGGTTCTTCGGTTAAATGAGAAATAATGATAAATTACACCGATTTACACAACAGTTCTCAAAAATATCCATTGATGCAAGATCGGGATATGGTATATATTTCGATGTTGGTGCTCGAAATTTGGGATTGATCTTCACTTTGAAATCGATGGCCTTTAGATGGAGAAATTTCTTAACCGATGACTAATTGAATCATGTGGCATCATTTGCCGTAATAGAGATCAGTTCCCCATATGAGTCAATAGCTTTAAAGTTTTTGACAAAAACAGAGAAGAGGATTTTTGGATACAAATTTTTGAAGGGCAATGAAATGGTTAATCATATTTCGATCGAATTTTTCTTTGATATCGTTCATTAGGTCAATGAGTTCTACAAAATCACGAGAGTTTTGCTAAGCTACTCCTTCAATAAAACAAGAATAATAAGCTGATGCTGGGTATAAAGATGTTTGGAATATTGTCAGGTAAGTCGGGAGGGTTACTCCCCTTTTCTCCTATAAGAACGGTACTTGAAAATCTCCCTTTATACAGCTCAAGTCTTTTAAATTTTTTTTGTATCATGCATCTGTAATTTTATATAATTAATATTATGATTTCTGATGATAGCCTCTAACATGATTGCGAGTTTTTTTAATTTGTTCTGGTTCTTATTAAGTTTTGAAAGAATAATGTAATCTTATCTAAAAACCAGAAAAAATTTAGAGAGATTTGGATTTTAAAGGAAACAAAAGGAAACTGATTATGGTATCATAGTTTTACTGGAGAATTCAAGAACATGTCAGGAAGAGATTGCAGTCAAAAAAGTAGAGCAATTGGATATTAGATTGGTATTCTTGTCATTTTATTCACCTGATCTAAATCCACTTGAATTTGTATGGAAAAGTGCAAGGAAAGACATTTCAAAATAAATTATTGAATCAGTTACAAGACTATGATAGTCAATCCGAAGTAAATATGCAGAATTAGCTCCATCAAAATCTTTTTCGATGAATTGGATAAAAATATTTGACGAACAAATGAAAAGTATAAATTACTTGCTGAGTTAACTATAAAAAGCTCATAACTATACTATCTACATCAAAAATTGATAAATGTTCAGGTTGATATAATGTTCTGGTGGACAGGTGAAAGATACCTATCTTTTGTGGATCCAGGTTTGTGTGGGGCAGAAGTTCATTACGAACATTTACATCGTTATGCTTTTGCAGCCCAATTTGTAAGTGGCAAAAATGTACTTGATCTTGCATCTGGAGAGGGTTATGAAAGTAATTTATTAGCAAAGGAAGCAAATTATGTAATATGTATAGATATTGATGAAAACGCTGTAAAATCCGCTTTTCAAACATATAACGAAAAAAATCTCGAATTCTTGAAAGGCTCAATTTGTGAAATCTCAATTGAAGAAAGTTTGAAAATTTATTAAGGAAATATTTTTCAAATACTATTTTGTTGGACAGAAAGTCTACTGTGGTTCAAACATATTGAAATTAAACAGAAGAGGAATTCCAAAGTTATTAAGTTTTGTTGTTGAAAAAAAGAATATAAATTTTGATTTTGTGGATGAAAATAGCAAAGATCCTCTCTACTACATTGTTATAGCTTCAAATTGTGAAAGAAAAAAATGTGATAATTTGTCCAATTATCTCGTTGACACGTCTGCTACTCTATTAAAACAAGGATTAACTTACATAAGAGAACTAGAAAAGGGAATGCATGAACATGGAAATATGATTTCAAACTATGAAACAAAGGTTTCAAAATGTGAAACAAAAATTTCAGAATATGAGAAAAAATAAACTACTTGAATAGCCAAATCTTAGATCTTACAAGAAAATTGACACACTGCAGAGTGAGTAAGGAGTTATCATGCAACAATATGAATATAGCACAGATTTCTTCAATATTATTCAAGAAGGTTCTAGACGATCTGCAGAAGAGATCATTCCCTTTGTTTTGGAGTTAATCCAACCTGAAAATGTTATTGATGTCGGTTGCGGTGTTGGAAATTGGCTTTCAGTTTTTACAAAATATGGTATTAAAGATATTGTGGGGATTGATGGTGATTATATTGATAGAAAAATGTTACACATCCCGGAAGAAAAATTTTTACCATTCGATTTGAAAAAACCTTTCCACATAGAGAAACAATTCGATCTAGTAGTTTCGGTAGAAGTTGCGGAACATCTTCCTATTCAATGTGCTCACTCTTTCGTAGAGTGTCTTGTAAATCTCGGTCCAGTTATTCTTTTCTCTGCTGCAATACCTTTTCAAGGAGGAACTCAACACATAAATGAACAGTGGCCCGATTATTGGGTAAAATTATTTAGAGACAATGGATTTGAAGTAATTGACTACATAAGAAAAAAGATATGGAATAACGAAAATGTAGAATGGTGGTATGCTCAGAACATATTAATATTTGTAAGACGTGGCTTTATGAAAGATCGTCCTTTACTAACTATGGCGTTTAAAAACACCAATACCACTCAACTTTCGGTAGTTCATCCAAAGAGATATTTAGCAGCAGTTGACCCAACAAAGGCTTTAGACTATGAAACAAAGATTTCAGA
>PMJC01000326.1 GCA_003157235.1 Methanosarcina sp. | reverse complement strand
TTCTCTTTTGGAACAAACGACCTGACCCAAACAACATTCGGATTCAGCCGTGACGATGTATCCAAATTCGTGCCAATTTATCAGAAATCAGGTATCATTGAGCACGATCCTTTCGAAGTCCTTGATCAGGAAGGCGTTGGCGAGTTGATGAAAATTGGAATTCAAAAAGGGCGTTCCGTCAAACCCAACCTCCAGATGGGAATCTGTGGAGAACATGGTGGAGAGCCAAAATCCATCTACTTCGCCCACAAAATAGGCCTTAATTATGTGAGCTGCTCTCCATACAGAGTTCCAATAGCAAGGCTTGTAGCTGCTCAGAGTACAATAGATTCCCGAAACGCAAAATAAAATCTTTAAATTGAATATTGATTCAAAAAACATGCAGGATTAAAATCTTGCATCAATTTTTTTTCTGAAAAATTTCATTTGAGCTTAGCAATTCTAAAAAAAGCATGGTACTTGAGGTATTAATTGTGGATTTCTACATAAATTCTTTCTGTGGAATTATAGTGTCTATCCTCAAATCATTTCATGTCGCTTTTGAGTCCAAATCTTTTAACAAAACAGTATTCTGAAGTAGACCTTAGACTGAAGTAATTGTTATTTTTAAAATGCTTGTTTTACAGTAATAAGATGGTCTTTCCGGCTTTGAACTTGAAAAACAATGTATTGATCTAAGTTCTTTCAGAAATTTCTTGATTTTCCTGAATACATATCGACAGTAACACAGTCTTGTCATTCTGGAAAAAAATTATTTATAACTGTTAAAGAAGCAGAAATATGGGAAATTTTTCAAAATCAACTTGATTGCCTTGATTTGCAAATTAAAACGGGAATATTCAGTATGCTACTTTTATCTATTCAAATCCTGGACATGTAAAAGCGAATAAATATCTAGAAAATGAAGCAAGACAAAAAGAAGCATAGATGGAACCTGGACAAAAAAATGGTAATAAGTCACACTTTGGATCTAAACTTCATAGTATACATAAACAGGGATCATGAGCTGATCAGAAAATTCAAAAAAATGATTCTATCACCTATGATTCTTAGGTGGATTTATCAGAAAAAAAAAGTTGTTTACAGGAACAGAGGGATACTTTTGAGCAAAATCAAAAGGTTATGATGCAGCAATGAAAAGAGCAGTAAAAGAACATTTTCTGAGGATAAGGAATAATATTAGGAAACAAGAGTATTAGCTCAAAAAGAGCTCCAGAGAAACTAGTTTTTGTAACTAAAAAGATATTCAAAGCAGGAAAAATTTTTGTCACTACTGTTCAAAGAATAAATCTAAAGATTTTGTGTACAGCTTTTGTTTATGCTCGGTATCAGTTGATGAGATTGAAAATACAAAGATTATTTTAAAGATAGAGAAACCTATCTTTGAATCAAAGATGATGAATCAGGAAAAAATCTGGTCAAATACAGAAATGAGCGGAAAAGATTTGGACAGTGTTTCTGCGAAGAAAAAAAATTAGAGGTAAATCTGAATCCTGTTTGATTTAAAAAGGGAGATTCAATATAATTTATTACTCAATATGAGATCACAAGTCAATTGAGGTTAGAGGATGGAAAATGAAGAAAAAAGTCATCTAGAGGGAGTTTCAGTCTGGTTAGAAATATCCCCTTATAAAAAGTTCCCTAAACTTGACAAACGGTTAAAAGTTGATGTGGTGATGCTAGGAGGTGGCATTGCTGGTATAACCGCTGCAAAAATGTTAAAGGAGACAGGTCATACTGTAGCAGTAATAGAAGAAGATCGGATTGTAAAAGGAGTCACACTTGGGACCATAGATAAGATAAGTATGGGATCTAATATGATTTATGATAAACTTATTTCAAATTTAGGTAAATCCAAAGCCTAAGATTTTGCTAATGCTAACATTAAGGCAGTTGAAAAGGTAGCTGATATTATCAGAAAGCTGAAGATTGACGGTGAATTTTGCCGTCTTCCTCTTTACATTTATAACGAGTCTGATGAAAAAGTTGATGAAATTAAGAGTGAATTTGAAGCTACAAATAAATTTTGGCTTCCAGTTTCTTATACTGAAAATGTACCTTTACCCTTTAAACTTGGTCCAGCCATCAAATATGGGGATCAGGCCCAATTCCATCCTCGTAAGTATCTTTTGGCTCTTTCAGAAGGTTTAATTGGTGAAGGTAGTTATATCTTTGAAAAAACCAGTACCATTACCGTCAGTAATGAATAAATAAACTAAGTAGTTACAGACTAGGGATCAATAATGGCTGCTAAAGTCATAGTTGCAACACATACACCAGTATATGACCTCGACCTACTTAACAAATATTTGCACTCTGCGAGATCCTACGTGTTAGAATTATACACGAAAGGAAATTTCTCGGATGGGATGTTCATAGACTGCAATCCTTTACACACTTACCGAACCACTTCTAAATACAAGGGTAAACTGATCATCGTTGCTGTGGAACCTAGTTCAGTCGATGTAGCTGACAAAAGTGTTTACTATGGCCGGCTTGAAACCTATGCGCGCCAACACCTTAATGTTAAGTTTATTGGATACCGGTGGTCTAATAAAGATAGCATTACTGGAGATTGTTTGCCCCTTATAGGCATGACATCTCAAGAAGGCATATATGTAACAGATGGATTTGGGTTTTGGGCATGATCAATGGCATAACATCTGCGATGTTAATTACTGATCTCATTAATGGCCAAGAAAATGAATTCTTTGATCTATTCAATCCCCGGAGGTTCACATAAAAATATTGAATTTTCAGATTTTTATTCCCATGAATTCCACGGTAAGTGACAATTTAGATTGAGTAATCAAGATCCATTAGCTTAATTAGTTTCTCTATACCTTGAATTCATTCCAACATTTGTTTTTGGTTTTATCGAAAATCTTTCTAAATCCTTGTGAGTCGTTGACACATACATGAAGCATGAAAACGGATTCCAAAGTTTTTCTCAGAAATCAGTAATATTTAAAGGCAAAAATTCAGCCTTGCTTCAGTTTTTGTTTTAGTGGATCTTGGTTCAAAGTTTGGAATGCAAATTTAAAATATGCTGTTATTAGATGTAATGAAAAAAGCTCTCGATTATTTTTTTTGCTTTGTTAAGAATTAATATTTATTTAGGAAAATATTTATATAGTATTCATGTAGTTCAACTAAAAAACAACAAGATTAAGGATTTAATGGTGAAACTTTTATTATTTTTTGATTTTTTTGGATTGATTAAGGTCAATTGCTAGTGTAATTGATGGCAAAATTTGATAATCCCAGAAGATATTAAAAAGTATTGCAAATGAAAAGATTTGATTTTGCATAATTTTTTTATACTAGAGCGCCACAGAAACTTTGATTTTGTGACGAGCTCTAAATTCTAAGAAAACAGAAAATATGAGGTAAATTATGAAAGCAATAGCAATAAATGGAAGTCCGAGAAAAAAATGGAACACAGCAACCCTTTTAGCAAAAGCTCTTGAAGGTGCAGTCTCAGAGGGTGCAGAAACAGAAATTATTCATCTTTATGATCTCAATTTCAAAGGATGTATAAGCTGTTTTGCCTGTAAACTAAAAGATGGAAAAAGCTATGGAAAATGTGCAATGAATGATGAATTAACACCTGTACTGGAAAAGCTGAAAGATGCTGATGCAGTGATACTTGGATCACCCATCTACCTTGGAAATTCTACTGGTGAGATGAGGTCTTTTATGGAGCGCTATATATTTCCATTTCTCGTTTATTCTGAGAATCCACGATCGTTATATCCGAGAAATACCCCTATTGGTTACATATACACTACTGGTGCTAAGGAAGAAAATTTCGATGTATTTGGTCTTCAGAAGGTTATTGAATTAAATGAAGGAGTTGCAACGAGAATTTTTGGCTATTCTGAATCATTATATAGTACCGATACCTACCAATTCGATGATTATTCAAAGTATGTTGCAGATCGTTTTGACCCAGAAGAGAAGGCTAAAAGGCGGGAAGAAGTATTCCCTAAGGACTGTGAGAAAGCCTTTGAGATGGGAATCAGGTTCGTAAAGCGACAGAAAGCTTTAGAAGGACATAAATAAAACGATACGTGAAGGCAAAATACCAGTAAATTTCGCTAATTTGCCTGAATTTGATAGAAGCTCATTTATGCATTATAAGATTTATGCTTCTGTCAAGTTCGAGTTTCAACTACTGAAGTTCCACTGCAAAAATGAAATCTCAGAATTTTTGGCTATGTGTCTGTAAATTCAATTATTCCATACGGTGTAGGAATATACTTGTTTGCTCCTGCTGGTACCCCGTAAATTCAAAAAAGTATTAAAAACATAGCAAAATTCAATAAATTCTTTTGCTATTTATTCTAAATAAATAGTAATGTATTGAAAGTTCTATGAAAATGACTGTTCTCCATCCTTTTCTTTCATTACAAAACAGGATTTATCGGTTACATTGATGCATCGATTATATAGCAAAATCTCTGCATTAAAATACAGTTTTGTAAGCCTACTCATTGACTTTGGACTCTGTTTTGTGGTGAAGAAAATGGGTGCAGAGTTGATCCGAATTTACAGAATTTTCGGTACAC
>PMJC01000064.1 GCA_003157235.1 Methanosarcina sp. | reverse complement strand
GGGCGCGGAGTATTAACTGAAGTGCCAAAAGGCGGTCAAATGGAAGCCTTGAAATCCAGCCTTATGTCAAATGAAATCATCAAAGGTTCTGTGCTTAAAGTCATGTCTGATGTTGCTTCTTGCATGTGGCCAGGACGAAACCCTACTCAGATGCTAGATAGTGAAGGCATTCTACTAGGTTACATAAAACATGGTGAAAACGCAGGAATCCCTATTTTTTGGAATCCGGACGATCCAAAATACATGTGTAAGCATTTAGCTATATTCGGTGGTAGTGGTTCAGGAAAGAGCACATTTCAGCTATACATAGACTATAATTCTGTATTAGCTCACTGCGACTTTATTCATATTTTCCCAAAGGAAGATATGGGAACCTCCGCGCTCAGAATGATTGAAGCTATTGAAGGCCAGTTAATAAAGATTGGGGAGGGTGGTCAGAACCTAAATCCTTTGATGGTATATTACGATCCAGAGAGACACGGTAACTCATTGCAGGGTATGAAAAGAGCGTATATCAGACATAAAGAAGCCATCTCAAACTTTGCTAATATTATAGTCGGTTCGACTTTCAGTAGTACAATGGCAGGGGTCTTCAAAAGGACTCTATCGGAATTGTATGAGGAGAAAGGTTTCGTAGATGGTAACGCTAACCCTCTCAATCCTGAAAAATGGAAAGATCCGAAAGCATGGCCTAATCTTGGTCATTTACTTGAAAAATGGGAAAAATGGCTTACCGATGGCTCGAAGACAAGACACAAAGGAACTATTACAGCTCTATTAAACTATTTCACGGCACTTAAGCAAGGTGAAGGGCTCCATTGGCTTATCAATAACGAGGAGTTTAACCCTTCAGGACGCTTCATTTGTATAGATATCTCTTCAATGGCTGACTACAAAGCGTATCAGGACGCTATAACGGTTCTTCTTGTGGATATTATCAACTCTAGATTGAAATCAGCAGATATGGAGGCTCACAGGAAAAAGCGTCGCACGATTGTTATGCTAGATGAGGGTGCAAACCTGCTAGAAAATAGCAGTATGGAACGCTATATTAAACGATGGTTCAGGGAAGCGAGAGCTGGGAAGTGCAGCATTATTCTCGATAACCAGGACACTCTGGGAGTTAAAAATATACTTCCTATTCTGAAAGCAAATACTGATGCTACTATCTTTATGTGCAATATGAGTTCCGAAAACGTTGACGAGTTCAAAAAGGAATACGGATTGACAGATAATGACAAGGCTTACTTAATGGAACCTCCTGACGGTGACATTCGAAAGTTTCTCTTTGTGATGAATGGTTTGAAAATCCCAGGAAGAGTAATTTTAAGTCCTACACAGTCTAAAGTTTTCTTTGACAAGGAAATCGAAACACCACTATCAAGCGAGAGCTATTTGCTAGAAGGATACGAGCTATTAGATGGACTTGAGATGTGCAAAGATGCTGGTGTTATGTCGGACGATTGGATCACATACCCAGGGACAGACATTCCAGGGTGGACTAGAGTAACAAAAATAACGCCTCCGGTAGATGATATGTCTAAAGTTATTTGGGTCAGAGAGGATTTAGCACGTAAAAAACTGATACATGGAGAATCACTTGACCACTACGCTACCTGTTACCTGCTCGCAGGTGAGCTGATCAGAATAGGTTGCAAGCAAGTAGTAGTACATACATACGGAGGACAGGGAGAGGAAGATGCTGATATTACTTGTGTTACTCCGGACGGAAGGATACTCTGGATTGAATATGAGCACCCAGGAAGTCACCGGATAGGGAAGATTGGGGATAAGAAGACTAAACAGATGAGATACTGTGATATTTGGAAGTGTATTTGCCAAAGATCTAATGAAGTGGAAGTTAAAAAGGCAGTCGGTAGAGACTTTTATCTGGTTAGAGGGGAGGCAGTCTCAAACTACCTTAATCTTCTCTCCTCCTCTCAGAAAATGAACAATTTGGACAGCAGGGAGACAGTGGAGGCTTAAAAAACCTTCTTTTTCGGTGATACTACCTACAGAGTATAACTTCGAGCCTATTATCAGCACAAGCGGGCACTATTTGCCCTATAGTTTGCTGATATGCGGCTCTCAGATATACCTCCTCCGGTAATCTGCCTAAAGGCAGCAGAAAAAAAGAAAAAAAGAAAAAAAAGAAAAAAGTACGAACAAATACAGATCTATGTTTGTAAGTGAAAATGAGACTATCTACGCATGAGAAACATTTAAAAGTTGTCAGATCAGAATATTTACTAAACTAGAGGGGAAAGAATGAACCCGTATTATATAATTAAAGGAATGAAAATAAAGACAATTTACATCGTCATCGCTGCTCTACTCCTAACAGGAGGGGCAACAGCAGCACTTCTTAATCAAGAGTCGAACCACGCACAACAGCAAACGACAGGGAATCCTTTAATTGATATAGCACAGAGTGAGCAGGACACTTCATTCAGGACTGAGACTCTTAAAAATGCTCAAAGCGTAGATAATATTATTCAAAATATGTTGCATGGAGATATAACATCACAAGCCGCATATGATAAATATAAAGAATATGACTATTTTGCTGAAGATAAAGTAGATTTATCACCACATAATATGCAGACAAATAAACGATATATTGTATTTTTAAAATCAGCTGAGGACGTGATTAATGCATATGATGGAGACCGCTTAGAAAAATCTTTAAATAAAAGTTTCACAGGAGATACTGTTACACCAGCATTAAAAGTTATGGAAGAAAAGAGAAGTGAGATTTAAAAAGAATAGAATATTTACTCTTTTTTTTGTAAAGAAGGTGGGAAATTGCCGAGAATCAATGAATTGCTAGAGCTTTGTAAGAAACATGATCCAAAAAAGGAGCCGGAATTTTCAAAGACTAAAGAAGGAAAAGAAATTGAGAAAATCCGGATTTATTTATATCTCGTGCTTGACGATTAAAGATCTTATAGGTTTTATTACGGGATTTAACGACGAATAGTTTTCAAAGACACTCTTTTTCTTGTGTAAATATAATGCTCTAAGGGGTCCAGCCAACATTTCAACGAAAATGTACCCTAAGCTTTTTAGTACATTGTAAGGATGCTATCACTGCCCATATTTTAAAGCCGATTGCTCACTTTGTACCACATAATTTAATAAGAAATAATTATCGGACGGTTGGCCA
Organism: Methanosarcina sp.; assembly: GCA_003157235.1. Taxonomy (GTDB): domain Archaea; phylum Halobacteriota; class Methanosarcinia; order Methanosarcinales; family Methanosarcinaceae; genus Methanosarcina. Next base: position 1,250 of record PMJC01000064.1, on the reverse strand, counting down.
GGTTTAATGAACGCATTTACAAAGCAATCTTTAAACATGGATAACTCCGGAAACGTGCGCTACAAGATCAACTAGTACATCGATTCAGATATATAACCATAATTAAATATATTGATAAGATTATAAATATACTTATGCCTCGTATAAGTTGTCGTCCTAAATTATCATTTACTCAAGAAGAATTAGATTATCTGACCAAGTTAAGTNNGTTACAAGATCCAAGATAGTTCTTATGAGCTATCATGGAAAAAACGATGCCGAGATCTCCAGAAAGTTAAAAGTAGATTACAAAACTGTAAGACTATGGATACAAAGAGTTTTAGATCTTGGGGTTAAAGAAGGCTTGGTAGAAAAATCAAGAAGTGGGAAACCTCGAGTTATTAGTGCTGAATCACGAGCTCGCGTAGTCTCACTTGCATGTATGAAACCAAAAGATCTTGGTTATCCTCATGAAATGTGGACTCAGAGACTCCTTGCTGAACATATCAGGGACAATTGTATCAAAGAGGATCATCCTGATTTATCGAAGATAAATCAAGGGACAATTTCAAGGATTCTCAATGCAAGCAAGATAAAACCACATAAAATTAGCAGTTATGTTGCTAAAGTTGATCCCGATTTTGATCAAAAAGCAGCCAATGTTTTGGATACATATAGAGAAGCCAAAAGAATAAATGAAAAAAAAGAAAAAACGAACAAGTTAAGATTGTGATTATTTCTTACGATGAAAAACCAGGTATTCAAGCAATTGGAAATGTTTATCCAGATCTTATGCCAGTNNGGGACTCTTTCACTATTAGCTGGAGTTGACTTGATATCTGGGAAAATTTATTATAAAGTATTTGAGCAGCATAGAAGCTGTGAGTTCATTGAATATCTTAAAGAGCTTGTGTCAATGTTTCCAGAAGAAAAAATCATAATTATTCTGGATAATCTTAAAATACACACATCAGAAGAAACTCAGGAATACCTAGCAACAGTTCCTGATAAATTTGAATTTGTTTTCACACCCAAACACGCTTCGTGGCTGAATATTATCGAAAGTTTTTTCAGTAAAATGGTGAGGAGTGTGTTGAGAGGAATAAGAGTAGACTCATTAAAAGAATTAAAAGAAAGAATTAGTCAATATCTAAACCAGCTTAACGAAAAACCAGTTCTATTTACATGGAGATATAAAATGGAAGAAATGGATGAAATGCCTGGTGGAATCACAATCTAATATGGAGTTAATTAGGAATCGATGTACTAGT
>PMJC01000096.1 GCA_003157235.1 Methanosarcina sp. | reverse complement strand
TCAAGAAATATTATATATTCATGTTAAAACCCAGCCAAATTTTGAAGTTTTTCAAAATTCTCTATAAAATATCAATCATCTATTGTGATCATCGCTATAAATCAACACATATAATGTAATGTCAAGAATATTCTTTTTGATTTGAAAGCGTAACTGACTTTATAATTTAACAGGATACCTTTAAATACATGAGGTGTGTTAGTATGCTACACGCTAGCATATGACACGTTAGTTTATTACCAAAGTTGATGATAAAGATATATAAAATAAATAGATAAAAAAATTTAAGGACTAAATAAGTAAATCCAAAACTTAGGTGAATCACGATGTCAGAAATTGGTAAGAAAATACGGATCGAAAGACTGATTAACCGGGAGAGTAGAAACATTGTCATTATTCCCATGGACCATGGGATCTCAGATGGACCTATTAAAGGACTGATCAATGTAACTGANNATCAGCGCTTCTTCCATCTTGAGTCCTGACCCAAATGCCAAGGTTCAGGTATGCACAGTGGAGGAAGTAATTAAAATTGGAGCAGATGCTGTGTCTATGCATATCAACGTCGGATCCGAAACAGAAGCAGACCAGTTTGAGCAGTTCGGGAAAATCTCTAGAGACTGTACTGAATGGGGCATGCCTCTTCTTGCTATGATGTACCCCAGAGGCAAAAAAATCACCGATCCACATGATCCTGTAAAAGTGGCACATGCCGCAAGGATCGGAGCTGAGATCGGAGCTGACTTTGTAAAAACCGTATACACTGGAGATCCTGATAGTTTCAGAGATGTAATCAGTGGCTGTCCTGTACCGGTAATTATTGCAGGAGGACCTAAAACCTCAACAGACCTAGAGCTTCTGGAAATGATTGATGGAGCAATGGAAGCCGGAGCTAGAGGAGCTGCAATCGGAAGAAATGTTTTCCAGCACAAAGACCCTGTCAGACTTACTCGAGCTATCTGCGAAATCGTCCATCATAGAAGACCTGTAGAAGAAGCTATGACGCAACTGAAATGATAACAAGAGATTGAATAACGAGAGAATTATCCAAAAATAAAAACTGAAACGAAAAAGGGAAGGCCGAAGTGAAAGCAGAAGTTACCGGAGTTGAAGCCTTTGAAAAAGAAAAGTGTCTGGATAAAAGCCGATGAAGGTGAATGGGAAGAACAGAAGGAAAGAATCACTACAGGCCTTGAATCAGGAGCTGACTGCGTTCTTGTAAACACAGGCGATGTAGAAAGGGTCCGAGAACTGGGAAACATTACAATAGCAACCTTTGCCCATGACAATGAATTTGGGGCTGAAATTGTGGTTATTGGAAAAAGGGGAGAAGGAGATGGCACAAAACCCCTACCCCTTGATATTTCGGGTTCTATCGATATAAATACAGCAACTCTTTTCACGGACAAAGGAAACTTAGTAGGTGGATATGTGGTCATAAGGGACAAACTTTATGAGCATTTTGCAGCTGAAATGGGAAAAATCTGCGATTACCTACTTGTAACAGGCACGGATTGGAAAATTATCCCTCTTGAAAACCTGATTGCGGAACTCCAGAATCATAAAGTAAAGATTATCTACGGAGTAAAGAGTGCAGAAGAAGCAAAAATAGCCTTTCAGATTCTAGAAACCGGTGTAGATGGCATTCTTCTTGACAGTGGGAACCCTCAGGAGATAAAAGATACAATCAAGGCTGCAAGAGATCTGGGAAATGAAATCATAGAACTTGAGTCTGCAATTGTGAGCAGAGTTGAAACTCTCGGGATGGGAGACAGAGTCTGTGTAGATACATGTAACCTCATGCAACGAGGAGAAGGCATGCTCATAGGTTCTCAAGCAAAAGGAATGTTCCTAGTAAACTCAGAATCTGATGAGAGTCCTTACGTTGCAGCTCGCCCTTTTAGAGTAAATGCAGGAGCAGTCCATTCCTACATCAAAATAGGCAAAAAAACCCACTATCTTTCGGAGCTCCAGACAGGAGATACAGTAACTATTGTGGATTCAGAAGGAAAACAACGAGAAGGCATTGTGGGCAGAGTCAAGATAGAAAGTCGTCCTCTTATGCTTATTGAAGCAAAAGCCAGAGACAGAACTCTTACCGTAATCTTGCAAAATGCAGAGACCGTTAAACTAGTAGGAAAAGATGGGAACCCGATCTCAGTTGCCAAACTCAAGAAAAGAGATGAAGTTCTGGTTCGCATGGAAGAGGGAGCTAGACATTTCGGCAAAAGTATTGAAGAAACGATTGTAGAGAAGTAACCTCCCAGAAGAGAAATAATCTGTCATTGCAAACGGAAATCTGGAGATAGGAATGACTTATATTGGTCCCCTCGATCTTAAGAAAAAAGCTGCAATTATTGCAGTTATCCTTGAAAAACCACTTGAAACTTCAAAAAAAGCAGCCGAAATTGGAGCTGATATCCTGGAAATAAGGCTGGATTTGCTAGGAATCAGGGATCGAGATACAGCAACAGAAACCATCAGGAAAGTAAAATCCGAAACAGGCCTTCCGGTAATTATCACAAACCGTTCATATATAGAAGGAGGAAAATGGGACGGGCAAGAGGCAGAAAGAATTGGGCTTATTAAAGACCTTCTAACCCTTAGAGACGGACCTGATGCAGTTGACATTGAACTCTCTATAGATGAAGACGAGAGAGATAAAGCGGTAGAATCGGCAAAAAATAATGGAAAAACTGTAATAATTTCTTCTCATGATTTTTCAAAAACTCCTTCTTTTACGGAAATGAAAGCAACAATTGAAGATGCATTTATAGCAGGAGCAGATATTGCTAAACTCGCTGTTATGCCACAATCGATGAAAAATGTAATGGATCTGCTAAGAGTTACACTGGATTTTGGGGGAGCAGGAAGGGCAATATGTACTATTGCGATGGGCGATCTCGGGAAACATACAAGAGTAATTGCTCCTTTTTACGGTTCAGTCCTGACCTATGCGTCTGTTGAAAATACAATATTAACCCCCCCTGGACAACTTCCTGTAGACAAATTAAAGAAAATAATGGAGCTGCTCGAATGAAACGAATTTTTGGCGTATTTGGGGACCCTATAAGCCATTCAGTTTCACCAACAATGCATAATGCAGTTTTTTCAGCTCTTGGGATGGACTGCATCTACCATGCATTTAATGTCAAATCAGAACAGCTGGAAAAGGCAATCATTGGAGCAAATGCTATGAGATTTGGAGGGCTCAACCTTACCGTGCCCTTAAAAGAACGAGCTTTGACACTAGATTGCATTAAACCTGACCCACTGGCAGAGAGTATAGGAGCAATAAATACTGTTGTTTTCGGGAAAGCCGGAGAAATAATTGGATACAATACCGATGGTTTGGGAGCAAAACAGGCGCTTTTAGATGCTGCAGTAGAAATAAAGGGGTCTAAAATAGTGATTGCAGGAGCAGGAGGAGCATCAAGGGCTATTGCATTTCAGCTTGCAGCCGATGGAGCAGATATCACAGTAATAAACCGGACNNTGGGCTCTTAGGATTAAAAGATCTTCTGAAGGAGGCAGATGTTCTGATTAACACCACAACTCTAGGAATGCACCCTAACACAGAAGATTCTATTGCAACAGCAGAAGAACTTCACCCTGAACTTACTGTTTTTGACATTGTTTATAACCCCCTGGAAACCAAGCTTTTGAAAGAAGCAAAATCTGTAGGTGCAAAAACTGTAAGTGGAATCTTAGTACTTGTTTATCAGGGAGCTGAGGCTTTCAGGCTCTGGACAGGAATTGAGCCTCCNNGACATGGAGACAAAATGGATGAAGATAGAAGAATCGAAGTGCCATTTTCAGAGAAATCATACAAAAAATCATGCATATAAAGTTCCTCAACAGAAAGAGAATTCCGGAAAAACTAAAGTGTTGATTCTTGGTGGAACCGGAGAGATGGGGCAGTGGTTTACCCATTTTTTCAAAGAAAAAGGTTATGAAGTTACAGTTTGGGGAAAAGGTTGCAAAATTGAAATTGCCAGAAAATTGGAAGTTCCTTTTGCCTTGGATCTTGAATCAACGATTTCTGAAAGTGATATCTTAATAGTCTCGGTGCC
>PMJC01000457.1 GCA_003157235.1 Methanosarcina sp. | reverse complement strand
CTGACTGCCTGGAACACCGCCCATATATTTTCTTCTAGTAAATGAGCGCTGTCTAACATTTCTGTACATACTTCCTGGCTTTCGTACCATAAGCTCGATTCTCCTGAAAGATAATAATTTTAATCGAAATCTATTGTAACGGATTTGCTTCCATATATAAATATTCGCATCCAGTTTGCAAACAGACGTTTTGCAAACCATTTCGTATGAAACACGGGCATATAAAGATACCTACCTATATTTACATTTATCTGCAAATCGGCTATGAAGAACTTTAGCATGAAAATTATGTGTTTCAGTTTCTTTGAAGATGATTCCGGACTTGAAATTTGTAACCCTAAAGTTTAGATCTTCGGAGCCTAGGTGGCTTACCACTTAGTTGTTTATAGTTTTGTCGATAGTTCAGTATTTCCGAATTTCGTGAATTCCAAAACCATTTTTTAAAATCATAAGAAAATAAAAAAGGGAACTTCCAGCTTTAGCAAAGCAATATCATTAGCAATCTTTACTGAGATTTACTTCGCAATGTAGGTGGCCTGATTTCATTTAACTGTCGGCTATTGATCATATTTTATTTATTCAATCTGTTCGTGGTTAGAAGTGTCTATTGAATCAAAATATATATCTTCAACTGATTTTGTGTAGGCTGAATAGTCTCAAAAAAAGTTATCGAATTTAATTGTACCGTTGATTATGTCAAATAAAAATGATTCTACTTATGATATTGGCACAACCAGTTTACTGTCTGTATGCTATAAATCATGTAGCATAGTAGATCTAATAATTTCACCTGATGAAGCAAACTATAGTTATCAAGAGGTTTTAATGTTTTGTCTGAGTTTAATAAGAATAGTCATCATGAATTAGTTAAGTATTGAAAAAGACTATTTATTATTTTAATAAATAAAAAGCTTTGATTTTATTTGTACTTTTATGACTTAAAACTTTTTATAAATTATTTGGAGATGAAGGCTTGAAGCTTCAATGAAGGCACAAAGTCAAAGACTTGACAAATTTTTAAAAGCACATTTTTGAATAATCTAATCGTTTTCAGAAAAACGATAATTATAAGACTTGAGAAAATTTACAATTATATGATAAAAAATGGTTAAAAGCTGAAAATTTAGACATGAATTAAATTATTATAGTCCTAAAAGTAAAAATTAACACTTTGAAATCTTTGTAAAATGTATTTATTGTCAAGTACATACATCTACATGCATCTCCCCACTCATAAATGCAAAGTTGAATGAATGAAAGCACAGAAAAAACGAGAAATCAAGAAAAATATTCTCACAGACCGACTTTTTTCCCATTTTTTGTGGTTATACAATGCCAAATAACTTAAATGTGAATATTTACATTCAAAACATAACTGTTTTAGAATTATAATTAATTCGTGAGTTTACCATCAGAAAAGGAAATCGGATTGATAACCCAGCTTGAGAATTGTTAAAAATGGAATTTCTCATAGAGGACACCACTTTTCTATATTTTTCCAATAGACAACTCTCTTTCCATGTCTGCTTTGACCCTGAATTCGAAAGAACTGTCCCTTTGCCTGTTTGATAGAGGAATAAAAGGGTAGTAATTTCCTTGCTTGAAGTTATATATCCAGTATACTGATTTTAGTCGGTCGGTTTTTTCTTCACTATAAGCAGTCAAACCTACAGATTCGCTGTCAAATCTGTAAATGGCACATAGGATCTGTTCTCCAAGTCCATGCTCTTCGAGAGTCTGGCTTACAAGGTAGATATTTGCAACAATATCTTCGAAGTCCGAATCTTTAAAAATAACCCAGAGAAAGTTATATTTATCCGTTTCAATTTTGAATTTTGTCTCTTTTTATCCTTCGAGTTATATTCTAGGAGCTCCTAAATTTTTTTTCTAGTGAATTCGTAGGCTGAGGTACCTATTGGCTTAAAACAGATACCTGTATATTCTGATGGTTTCAAGCCTAAATTGCTTTCGAAGGTAATACAAGCTGTGGAAATTTCAAACAGCTTGTCGCTCTGTGCTTTAGGAAGCTTACTCCTTCCAAGAACTGCATCCATAAAATCCTGGAAACCCATTTAACTTATCTCCTTATATTCCTGAGACTTTAAATCTTCTGTATCACCAAAATCTACCATTGATTTCACTAGGAATTGATTGCAATTAATCAAAAACTCACAAAAGAATAAAAAATATATGATTTCTCTACTTAAAAATGTCAATTTAACGTGTTAACACAACTTATCTGCTCAAATTATTTATTTAACATGTCTGCTTAACTTATACACTTATTTAATACATTTCCCTTTGCATCTTTTCAAGCTTTTCTATCCTTTTTTACGCAGATGGGTGAGTGGAAAATAGATTCATAATCGAAGAACCTGAGATTGCAGGAATGATGAAAAAGGAATTCATCCCTTCCATCTGCCTTAGATCTTCATCAGGGACCTTGTCCATGAGCCCACTTATTTTCATGAGAGCCGATGCAAGATCCGAAGGCTGTCCGGTAATGATTGCCGAGCCTCTGTCTGCAGAATATTCCCTGTAGCGGGAAAGAGCGCGAATCAGCAGAAAACTGATGATCCAAACTGCAATAAAGACAAGCCAGACAAGCACAAAGCTTCCTCCTTCACGCCGCTTATCTCCTCCAATGTTGAAGTAAAGACTATAGCGGACAAAGTAAACAGCTACTGTTGAAATAAAACTGGCAATAGTCATGACAGCCATATCTCTGTTCTTAACGTGGCTTAGCTCATGGGCGAGTACTGCCTCGAGCTCCGCAGGTGAGAGCTTATTGAGAATTCCTGTTGTAACTGCAACAACAGCTTTATCAGGACTCCGGCCTGTCGCAAAGGCGTTTGGGACTTCTGTCCTGACAATTGCCACCTGCGGCTTTGGCAGGTCAGCTATTGCACAGAGCCTTGTGATTATCCCATGTAGTTGTGGTTCCTCCGCTTCAGAGACTACCTGAGCTCCGGTTGTCCAGAGTACCATTTTGTCCGAATAAAAATATTGAATACCTATGAAAAGGCCGACAAATAAAATCATGAAGATCGGAGGTGCCCCATAGTACGAAAGAAACGCCAGGAAAAAGAGGTAAACTACTGCAAGAAGAAACATCGTGAAAAGCATCCGTCCCTGAAGTCCAAAATCTCGTTCCCACTTTCTTTTCATTTGTTATTTCGCCTATCCCACTTTCTTTTCATTTGTTATTTCGCCTATATTTGATAGATTGAATATAGAGTTCAGTTCGAATGGCAATTAAGTTTAGTTTAAATGACAATTAAGTTTAGTTTAAATATTAATTAAATTCAGGTTAAATTATTATTGAGTCCATATTAAATAATAATTGAATTCGGTTAAATAAGTTATAGATGAAATAACCTGTGACTAAATGTATAAAAGGTTTATTCATGTAATCAGTTCTATAAGTACCTGCTTCAAGAATTAATTATGGCCTCTGACAGCAGTGCTCGTCAATATTGCACAGTATTTGTATATATGCGAAATGTGCCACTCAGAATCTGAAACGGCTAGAACGAACAAGTAATAATTGAAACAGGTAATAATTGATACGGTAATAATTGATACGGTAATAATTGATGCAGTAATAATTGATACAGGTAGTAATTGATACAGGTAGTAATTGATACAGGTAGTAATTGAAT
>PMJC01000147.1 GCA_003157235.1 Methanosarcina sp. | reverse complement strand
TATAATCAATTATTTCAAATTTATTTCCTTTGAGATTGATAAACGGCATTTTCTGAGTTTGATGTAATCGACACTAATGGTGATCTTGTCCATATTTAGTCGTTTCTGAACCAAAGCATTTTCCACCAAGAGTGATGAAGATCATAAAAAGTATCACAGCAAGAAATATCTTTAATGAATACTCTTTGATTAAAAAATAGTTACTGTGTTTTGTGCTAAGGTAACCAGAGACCTTATGAATGAAATGGGAGATGTCGGGGCTGATTTACGGACTACTATGAAAGCAATGGTGCTGATCGACATTGTACCCGAGGAGTACTCTGACCTTATGACGTCACTCAATTTGACCAGGAACCTGCTGCCTTCTGCTATGCAATAGCTTCAGACTATAACGTACTAAAATATGTTAGTCTAGATTCAACAAATATGGCATATGATGAAATCCTCACACAGATAAAAATTGTTCTAGCGGCAGGACTTGCATCAATTTTCGGCTTTACTGTACTTGACTCCATAAAGCAGACTTTTAAGAACAAGGGTAAAATTCCTTTCCCAACAGATCAAGAAAATGTATTGGCCAGACATGCCCTAATGGCTGTGGGATATGATGACAACCTGATTATAACTAATGAAATAGATGGAAGTCAGACAACTGGAACATTCTTAATCAGAAACTCTTAGGGAACCACATGGAGTGAAAGCGGTTATGGATGGATACCATATAAATACATACTGACTGAACTATCACAAAATTGGTGGACATTAATCGATGAAAGATGGATCGATTTAGACGTATTCGGACAACTCGATAATCAACTAAATAAACTCTCCCTAAAAAGAGTTAGGAATTCTAAAGAAACGTTACCCAAAATTTTTGAATCAATATTAACTGTAGAAGCTGATAAGGTAATGAACAATATCATTAAAATCCTTAGAGAATGAACTTCAGAACCATAATATTTTATAAATTTAATATTTGAAAATATTTCATTTTTAGTCGGTTAAGGCACAAAAAGTTAAAACTGTTGTTTAAGATCCTAATATTCAAGACGGAAAATCATTCTGCATGATATTCGATGTTGTGTATAAAATACTTTAAACGATGACAAATGAAAAATAGTTATTTTTTGACACAGGATAGTTGTCATTTACTTATCAGTCAATCTTGGATAGCTTTAAGTCTTACATCTGTAGTTGATCCAAGCAAATGCATAGGTTTTGGTGTAATACCAGCGTAGCTTAAGCCAGACGTAAAGTAATTAGCTTATACTAAGAATCCATCCAGCTATGCACCTATTGCTATTGTTTATTCTTTCAACCGGTAGAGTAAAAATCCTTTTTATTTCCTTTCTAGATAGCATTTTTCTGAAAAATTTAAAATTAAATTGGTACTAATCACCTCTAAATGTCGATGATATTTAGTCCTTTAGATACTTGCCTGAATATGTCTACCGAAATAACCAAAAACGAGATTATATTAGGTTAAAAATTTAGTAATTCTTATTAATTGTAGGCAACTTATTTTGATTACAGCCTTTCTAGTTCCGATTATCAATTTTTAGTGTTACCTTTTGGAAAATTTGTGTTAATACTGATGAGTGTTAATAATCAAAGGAAAAGTATGTTTTTATGATATCTTATATTATAAAATCCCTCAAAAGCGAGAACTTCTATACCCGATTAATATTAATAGGTTAATAACCTTACCCAAAGAATAGAAATAAGTCAAAAAAAGCATAGCGGCTAATAAAATAAATTCCTGACCTTAATCTCTTCCAGGAGCTGATTAAATGGAATATAGGTACGATCTTACGGATAATAATCTCTGCATTGAAGAAAGTCGAATATCTGCGTACGACCTGGACGAAAATGAGATCGGAAATTGCAGTAACTGTTCTGCAATGCTTGTTAGCCTTAGCTATCACTTTGTAAGTGAAACAAATGTGGTTGTGACAAGATGTGTTTCATGCCGAGCCTTTTACGCAAACATCTATGATTTGGAGTGGAGTTGGATAGATGAAGTCTCATTATCTTTGCTCCCAATCCCAATTACAATAAGTAATCAGGTAATTAACGACGGTAAAGAGCTCGAGAAATTATCCATCAAAAAGCTTCAAGCTGTTTTTTCCAGAGGGGAAATTGAAGCTCTCTTTGCCAGGACAAGAAATGAAACTCCAATTCGTCAGTATTTATATCGAGCACGGAAAAAATATAAATTATTTGAAGAGATATTTAATATACAATTGGAATTATAAGTACGTCACTTAATTTAATGACATGTTTTTATTGATTTTTATATATTTATTCAATGTATAATGTAAAATTAATGATTATAGTTTATATCTATATATTATTACTTTTTGAGTTTTATTTTGATAAAATTTAATTTATTTAATTTTACTTAAAAATGCAAAATACTAAGAATATAAAATCTATCTAATAAAATCTGGCATTAAAAAAATTTACTAAAATATATACTAACATGGGAAATAAATATATATTTCGATACAATTTTTTGAGACTCTTATCAGTTTCTAATCTTAATTTCTTACTTCTAAATAAATAAACTAATAAATTTACTATTTTTGAATACATCGAGGATCGCCAAAATTTGTTGTAGGAGTGATTAATCTGAAAATGTCATTAATCTGGGTTAAATTTTAATTCAAATTACACTGACCATATGTAATTAGCTTCTTCATGCATGATTTTTTCCCTCAAACTTTTTAAAACGTGTGATTTTACAAAAACTTAGCATACTACCTTAATTGACGTCGATTAAATATATTGAATATGTATACTTAGTACGAATGTTATAAAAAAAATCTTTTTTAAAATTTCACTCTCCTTTAACTGCTGTATGTTTCTATCTTAATTTCATTGACGAAGTAGACTCTTTGATTTAAGCCAGTATAGAAACATATAGTTTAAACAGAAGGAAATTAACAAAGCAAATGGGGATTTTAACAATTCTTTGAAATTAGATCTTTGATGTATTTTTGTTTTTCTCGCCCATAGATAATTTGTTCTATCATACAGATAGTCTTTATGTATGATAAATTCCAATTAGTCCATAAATTTTTCTCGGTGTTTTTTTTCATTTAATGGGGGGTATGTCGGCCAAAATCCGTATATTAATATAGACTTTGTAATAACTGACTTCACAAAATGAGGGATTTAATGCAGAATTATGTCAACGGCAAAATGTGTTCCTATAGTATAGTCGAATGTTTCCTATAATCTCAATAGACTGTTAAAAAATGACTCCGCAAGCAAAATTTGCGATACAAAATTTAAAATTGACTTAACGACGAATGCTATCGTTCATCTTTAAAATTTTATAGATTTGTTCACTTAATTTATATTCATAAACCAAGAAATCTAAATAAGTAAAATCCTCAAAATGAATCTAAATCTCAGAAATCTCTATTTGGGGTAGTTATAAATAATATATTTATTTTATTATATTTGATTTCTTATGGAAAATTACGCTGAGGTCATTTTGAGGTAACATAGATCTATATTTATATTTTACAATTATAGACTTATAGTGTATCATCAGTGATTTGAATATGTATTTATTAATG
>PMJC01000083.1:7345-12361 GCA_003157235.1 Methanosarcina sp. | reverse complement strand
TTTTTCTTCCCCAATTAGATAAGTACACTCTGTCTATCAAAGTTAATGTGCTATGGATAAAATCCTGCCCACTACCCCAGAGATCTCTTTCAATAGAGCTTTGTTCTCTCATCTCAAGGAATATTTTGATGGACTTTGAGACCGTGTTTAGGCAAGATTTAGATGATTGGATTATCATAATTTTCGGACAGTTTTTGCCCAATCACAAATATCCTTGCTATAATGTCTGAAATTCAGGTGAATAACAAGCTTATTAAGGATTGAAGAGAGGAAATTTTCCTCTCTGGAACTAACAATTTTAATTTTCATGTTTTTCCCCACTGTAAAGTATTTTACGTTTTTACCATAATAGAATTACATTATACTAAATATAAAAATTTATCTTAATGGAGGAATATTATTTTAATAGTAATTAATTTTTTTATTTTTTACTATACCAATAAAATAACTTTAAAAAGCAAAAAAAGGAAAAATATTCATTTTCGATAATTTCATTTTTCATTTTTATCTATATTTTATCGTTTTAATTACTATATTTTTTCATAGATACTGATTTAATTATTATATTTTAACTCTTTTAATTTGAGATTTCATGAAACCTTCCAATTCCTACAAATTAAGAAAAATTGTTTTAGAGATAAATTGCTGAAAATAGTGAGTCAATTGCTCAGTCTTAAATTTATATGCTAAAGCAAAGGTTAGTTCAAATCAAAAATTTTTTAGGAGGCAATTGGTAAAAACCATGTAAATTACTCAATGGTTCGAAAAATTAGATGGTGCCGTTGTGTACATCGGCAGAAAATCTGAAAGTATGTGAATTTGTTAGATTATTGAATCGGATAGTTCCAACAAGCAAAAACTGTAATACTGGGTCGCAAATATTCTTGGTAAAGATAAAGCAAGAGAAAGAAGCTAGCTAATAAGTAATGGATAATTGACGAATATCATGGGATAATGAACCAGTTATGTGGTTTTTAAAAGTGTCAGACAACGAAAAAAACGTCAAAAAGAGCAAATATAATATTCTCATTGATAGCTTTTCTAAAGCTGGAGTTACAAAAAATCAGAAACCAGATTTTTGGTTTGAAGGTAAAAAATTCATAAAATAATAGCAATGATATATATAAGCAGATTAAGATAAAAATTAAATTTATTGTAATATTGGAACAGTTTGAGGGAACAAATTTTAAAAGTCTGCTACTATGTGAGCCTACTTATTTGAAAAATGATTTCAAAATTGGCAAGGTTTGGAACTACTTGTTATAACTTGAATTTTTATATAACAATGATATAGTTATATAGAAAGGAGAACGATAAAGAGTTAGGATCTTTGTTACCGACAAAAAGATATGCTTTAAGTTATTTTTAAAGCAATTGTTCTTCGCAAAGATTGTTTTAAAGTTAATCTTGGGGGAGGAGTCAGTATTAAAAGAAGGAGCAGGACTGATATTGCAGTAGATATTTTAAAAGTAGCTATGAATGGAGCAAAGAAAACTCATATTGTATATGAGGTAAATCTAAATTTTAACATCGCCCAGAAATATCTGGAAATGTTAAGAGAGAAAGAACTTATCAGGAACGAAAATGGACTTTTCATCACTACTGATAAAGGAAAGGTTTTTCAGGAGATGGCTAAGGAACTCAAACTTTAATAGGACTTACTAGGTCTAAATGAGAAATCTATAGCATTAAGCTCTCAATTTTCAAAAGCACAAAAATATTCATAAAGCTTGTAGCTTTTGATTTTCTGCTTAAGTGCATGAAGCCTATTTAAATTCTATCATTTTATTTATTTTCAACATTTAGTATAATTCTTCTAATATTCTTTTTTCTGGCTTACTGGTTTCATTATGCACTTTTAGTTAACTTTATCATTTTTTTTCTTTAATTTGCTGCATTGTAGCATGCATTCCTCAGATGTACACGTGTGTATGATTTGTTTCTTATCTAGCCCCCATTATTAATTGAAAGTTGGATCAATTTTTAATCTATTGTCATGTTGAAAAAATAGATTGCATTCTTGTGTATACCTGCTGAAACTGGGTTGTTTGTAGTAATGAAGAGATAATGTGGTTTAGACATTCATAAAAGTTTTTTTTGGTTCCCATTTCTTATTCATTATTACCCAAATTTTAAGCAAGCAAAACTCGAATTATATCTGCAATATACGATGCTTAACCCCAAACCACTTTCCACAAGGCCAATAGGAGATAAAACGCATATGAAATTGATTAAAGTGAGCCTCTCTTATGGCATTATCACACTCATAAGTACTATTATTTCCAATGCCTTAAGAAAAAAGTGCCTGACGGCTTATATAACGACAAAATAACTAAGCTCGAAATCAAAATCTATAGACACTATATGTTCAGATAAAGCTAGGTTTTGACCTAAATTGCAGTCACCGTCACCAAGAGACTGTCACACTACACCGGTAAAAAGTTTCGCTGAAAAAGTGGTCTGACTTCAAGCTTTCTTTAGAAGAACTAACTCCATATATAGCACTTTCATATGCTGTGAACATATGTACGGCTTACACAGGAAGAATTACCAATAATAATGGATCTAGTTGAACCTGAATAGATTGAAGAGCCTGAAACTGAAGATCTCGAAGTCAATGAAGAGCTAGTTTCCATGGAAGAGCCAATGATACAACAAGCTCCTGAAGCTCTGCCTGAAACGGTAATCTTAGAATGTTCTCTGACTGGAAAGGCTACATGAGAGCCTGAGGCTCTGGAAGTCCCTAGGAAATTGACAGAACAAGAACAATTTGAGTTTATGGTTCAGGAACTGAACAAGTGCTTTAAACATTATAACTTTTTATAACCAGATTGGCGAGCGGAGTTTTCGCCCAAAATTGAAGTACTTCTTAACTGGTTCTGCGAACGTTTGGAGTTGTGGGATAAGCTTCCTAACAATTTAGAACATATCTTACAGCGCTGATAAGCATACAAACAAAAACTAAACGATCAACAAACAGCACAAACTGTTTGGAATAATCTTTGTATGCTTTATGGTAGGATAAAAACTTACTCCAAGACAGTCAATAATACTTTGAGTACATACAAAAACTTAAACAATTAAATTTTTGGTTGCAAAACAATGAATCTATAAAAGCTTTGGTAATGGAGATCGCAGATACTTCTGGATGAACGAACGTACACAGAGTTTTTATGTAGGTTCAACTATTTTGAAGTTACCTTTGAGTTTACCTCAGGATTGATATAAGAACACTAATTTAACATGATTCAGTCTTCTTTCTGGAGACAAATTCTATTTGATAGGGTAGATATCTTGCTTGAAGACTTATTGTTAAAAATGCTATGAATTTGGCTTTTTTAGAATTCATTCTAGAGCCTCCTCAATTTTCCAAGATTCAATCATATTACCTTTGACCCTAAAGGTTAGCCTTGAACTCGCCCAGAGGTTGACCGGATAATGAAGTATTTTGTTTGGATTTTTAGCCTCATGCATTTCAAGAGCTATTTGAAGTCTAGTAGATACACATCATAAGTTTTCTTTATCTGCCAACATAGGTTTTGTGAAAATGTGCCCGTAATTAAGGCATAGGTAAAACTTTCTCCTCTTAGAAATCGAAATCATCGAACACTTTGGGCAAAATTTTTGAAGTCTTAGTGGTGCTTTGGAATTGCTTTTCATTACATAGCACCTCTACAGCTATTTCAAAGTCTGCTAGTATTAAAATAATGGCTCTAAAGGTTCTGGTTCTAGGAAGCATTCAAACAGAATTACATTGAATCTGCTGAGTATTTTTTCAATGACCTCTTCTTCATTTCAATGTTTACACGTATTTCAAGTCTAAGTTATGTTGCAATGGTTTGTTCTTAGTGTTTTTAGCCTTTTATGTTCCTTTGCATCAATCGATGGGATACCTAAAGGTGTAAAGGTAAAGGATTTTTTACTGGCTTTGCAAGCCCAGAATATCCTGCCGGTGCAGTGTTTGTGCTGGCTGATTCACCAAGGATGCAACATCGTTGTTTTTGAGCTGGTCATCATATTATTCCAAACTTTATTAATAGTTCGGAAATGTCCTGCAGTTCGTATTCAGTAAAAGATAGTAATTGATATGCCTTAAAGATGTCACAGGGTCATGTCCTTGGCGAGAATATATGTCTATCTCAGATATTCCAGTTTTGAGCATCAAGAATTCTATAGTTTTTCGCGATGTTTTTGGAATCACCTTTTGACTTATACCCACTTTCTCAGACCAACGAGCCAAATCCCTGCTCCAAGAGGAGTGTTCTGGAAGTTTTTGCCTTCAATGAATGATCTGAACATCTAAGAAAATACAGAGGGCAATTTGTCAATTAATCGCTTTATCGGTTTTGTTTGACCTTCCGGTGTACCTCCTTTGGAAGTATAATTTGATTCCTGTTTGAGTTGTACCATTGCAGATTATCGTATAATTGCTGTAATTCAACATATCGTAATCTTGTAATAGTATTAATTTCAAAAACATGTTTAAGAGCTTCTGGTATAGCTTACATAAATTTATAACATTCTTCCACTGTAAGGACTGGATGCCGCCAGAAGTTATAAGCCAGTTTGTAAATAGTCCAGTTTTCATGAAAATCCGTTTAATGTAATATTATAAAAATCACTTTATTATTTTGATTATTGAGTCATGAAATCAGATGTCTTATGGTTGTTTTTAGATTAAGTCTCGGGAAAAATATCTTTCAGCCAATTCCATAATCGGTTATTTTAATATATGTTTTTAAAGTGGTAAAAGGTTATTTTTTGAGTTTGATTCAATAGGTACTGATTGTGATCATGTACGTCTTTTCGTTGATGCTGAATCAAAATATTTTCCTTTATGAGTGATGCAGGTTATAAGAACGTCAAAGCAAAAAATATCTTTAAAGAATACTCTGAAATTCAGAAAAAGCTTTTTGATGGTTAACTGTGGAGTGATGAAGGTACATTGGAACTTGGGCGATGTTACAATTTCCGATGTTATTAAAAAACAATGTTGAGAATCATGGAAACCAGAAA
>PMJC01000083.1:164-7334 GCA_003157235.1 Methanosarcina sp. | reverse complement strand
CTGACTATATTTTGGAATTTAATTTTTTTCTTCTAAATTTTATTTCCAAGCTTTTTCTGATATCTATTATTTATTCCTATAAATGACTTATATATATATACTTTCAAACTATGTTAACCAATGAGATTAAATATCATAATTAATATGGGTAATACATATGCAGCTTCCAACACCCGAAGATCTTAAAATAAGAAGAAATGAAATCGGGTTTACCCTGAGGGATCTGGCTAAAAGGGCAGGATTAATTCAGCCCATTATTGCTTGTATAGAGTCTGGAGATGTGGATCTTAGGCTTTTTACTGTCAGGAAAATACTTGACGCTTTTGATAAAGCTGAAAAGGTACTTCTGACTCTCATCAGAGATCTCATTCATTTCCCTGTCATTCACATTTCTCCAGCTGATTCTATAGAAGAAGCAGTAAATTTGATGGTATATTAATGGTTTTTTACAAGTTCATATGCTTGAAAGGGAAGTTCCTGTTGAAAATATTTATGAGGATATGATAGTAAGATTGATTGGAGAAAGTAAGAAAAAGTCAAATTTTCAGTTGCAATATAAGGGGTAATGGAAGAGTTCTTGCCCAAAGTATCTACTTATCTTTCTCTCAGTAGTTTTGTGTATAATTCTGCTGTGCTGGTTATAAAAAAAGGAAAAATAGTTTGCGTAGTAACAAAAAAGCGATTTAATGAAGCTTATTAAGGACCAATAAACGGTATTCTTTCCTAAAGTAGTGGTAGGTTGAGACTGGAAGCTAAAAATATATCAAATTGATACCATAGTTAAATTTAAACCTAAATCCTGAATTTGATTCAGTATCAGAAATGTCCAAAGTAACTAAAATATTTTTATTGCCTGTTGAATAGTTTTCGGGCATCAGATGCTCTGAAACTTTTCATAATATATAGCCACAAGGACATAAATCTTAGTTGTTTCATAGGTTTAGGATTTTAAGTGACAGAATTCAAATAAATTTATTAAACAATTAAATAAACAAAAATCAATTAAATATTAAAGAATGTGGAGCATAATACATATGGATCTGGAAGATAATCTNNTTTGCAGGTATCTATACTGATTGCAGGACAATACTTTCCAGCATTTTTCAAACAAATAATGACATTTTTGTACTTAGCGGTTCTGGAACTGCGGGTATGGAAGCTGCTGTTGGGTCTGTGACTCAGAGTGGCGATAAGGTTATAGCTATCGAAAATGGGAAGTTTGGAGAACGTTTCAAAGATCTTGCAGCTCTCTATGCGGAAGTTGTACCTCTAGTTTTCGAATGGGGTCATCCTATTGACATTGAAATGGTCAAAGAAAAGCTTGATAACGGGGCAAAAGCTGTTACTCTCGTTCACAATGAAACTTCCACAGGCATTCTTAACCCAGCTGCAGAAATTGGCAAACTTACTAAAAAACATGAAGCAATTTTTATTATGGACGGTGTGACATCCCTTGGAGGGGATGATGTCAAAGTAGATGAATGGGGAGTTGACATTGCTGTCGTAGGTTCACAGAAATGTCTTGCAGCACCTCCTGGACTTGCAGCAGTCTCCGTGAGTGAAAAAGCCTTTGAAGCTATGAAAGGGATAGCAAAGAGACCATATTATAATGACCTTCTAGCATATAAAAGGAGTGCCAACAAACCCAAGCCAGAAACACCATATACACCAGCAATTCCTCTCTTTTATGCACTTCAGGAAGCCCTACATATCGTAAAAGAAGAAGGAATTGAGTCAAGGATTATAAGGCATAGGACTCTTACGGAAGCCATAAGGGCGGCAGTTGCTGAGATGAACATCGAAATGTTCCCACAGCTTAATGAATACAGCCTTTACTCCAACACTATCTCTGCCATGAAGGCACCTGTGGGAAATGATGGGGAGGATATAAAAAACGATATGAAAAAGCGTGGTATAATAATCGCTGGTGGACAGGAACGTCTGAAAGGTAAAATTTTCAGGATCGGATGCATGGGAATTGTCACAGCAAGAGATGTGCTCTCAACAATCCAGCAGTTGGAAATTGTATTGAATAAAAGAGGTTACATTGACAGCTTGGGGACAGGGACAGAGGCTGCAATACAGGTTATTGACAGGTTATGAATTAAAAAAATTGCAGAAGCATCAAACTTTTTCAGGAAAACCCAGAAAAAAGTTGTAATCTTAAAATTTCGATAGGATTCACATGCCTACAATAGGAATTGCAGATACTACGTTCGCACGTTATAATATGGGGAGTGCAGCAATTGATGAGATACACAAAAATGTGTCTTTAAAAATTAAGAGAGTTACTGTACCTGGAATAAAGGATCTTCCGGTCGCAGCTAAAAAACTTATTGAGGAAGAAGGCTGCGATATCGTAATGGCCCTTGGAATGCCTGGAGCAAAGGAAAAGGATAAGATGTGCGCACATGAGGCTTCTCAGGGTCTTATCACGGCTCAGCTTATGACCAATATTCATATTATTGAGGTTTTTGTCCATGAGGATGAAGGAAAAGATGAAAAGGAACTCGCTTTTCTTATGGACAGAAGGACTCGAGAACACGCTTTAAATGTAATAAAATTGCTACTTAAGCCTGAAAATCTGATTCGAGAGGCCGGTACCGGACAAAGGCAAGGTTTTGGAGATTCAGGCCCTTTGAGAATGTGAAGTAATTTAAGTAAAATCGACGACTGGAGATCTTATTAAATGACCATCACCTTGGGATTTGTTGTAGCTGAATTTAACAGGGATCTAACCTATCAGATGGAACTGCTGGGAAGAGAACATGCAGAATTTCTGGGGACAACAGTTAAAGAGACTATTCTCGTTCCAGGGGTTTTTGATATGCCTCTTGCAATCAAGAAACTTTGCCAGAGGGATGATATCGATGCCGTGGTTACCATAGGATCGGTAATCGAAGGTGAAACTGATCATGACCAGGTGGTTATGCAGCATGCTGCAAGGAAGATCATGGATCTCTCCCTTGAGTTCAATAAACCTGTTACTCTCGGGATTCCTGGCCCAGGCATGACTCGGATGGCGGCTCATGAACGTGTGGACTATGCAAAAAGAGCAGTTGAAGCTGCAGTAAAGCTGGTGCAACGGCTGTGAAATTCGAGAACATCTTTCATAAACGAGCAAAATGTGACAAATCAGGATCATCCCTATGACATCCGAAAGGCTCAAGCGTGTAGAAGAATCCGCAACTATCAGGATTTCCAACATTGCTACCAGAATGATTAAAGAGGGTATAGACGTTATCAATTTCAGCCTTGGTGAACCTGATTTCAGTACCCCTAAGAATATCTGCGATGCTGCCGTAAAAGCTATGCATGAGGGCAAAACTCACTATGCACCTTCTGGAGGCATTCCTGAGTTAAGAACAGCTATTGCCGAAAAATTGAAACTAGAAAACAAAATCGATGTGGTAGATGCGAGCGTTCTTGTGACTCCCGGGGCTAAACAGGGAATTTTTGAGATAATGTTAGGAGTCCTTGATGATCGAGACCAGGCTCTTCTTTTTGATCCAGCCTGGGTGACTTATGATGCATGTATCCGTTTTGCGGGAGCAGAATCTGTATGGATTCCAACAGTCCCTGAAAAAGGTTTTCTTCCGGACAACTTTGTGGATTACATAAATGATAAAACCAAATTGATTGTAGTAAACAGTCCGGGAAACCCAACAGGCGGAGTATTTGGGAAAAAGATTTTGCAGTGTATTGCTGATCTTGCAATTGACCATGATCTTTTAGTAGTCTCGGATGAAATCTATGAGAAAATCATCTATGACAAGGAGCATATCAGCATTGGCAGTTTCGACGGGATGCAGGAAAGAACCATAACAGTAAATGGTTTTTCCAAAGCCTATGCAATGACAGGCTGGAGACTTGGATACCTGACCGCGCCCCCAGAGATTTTCAAGCTTCTGCTGAAGATCCAGTCCCATTCTGTAAGTAGCGCGACCACATTTGTTCAATACGGAGGGCTTGAAGCTCTTCAGGGACCACAGGACGGAGTTAAAGCAATGGTTGACCGATTTAAAGTACGACGTGATGTCCTTATTGAAGGTCTGAGCAAAATAGGTTTTGAATGCAAAAAACCAGATGGAGCCTTTTATGCCTTTGCTGATGTAAGCGATTATGGAAATGGGACAAAAGTCGCAGAAAGGCTCTTGAAAGAAGCTCATGTGGCAGTTACCCCAGGAATTGCTTTTGGTGCTTCAGGTGAGGATTTTATTAGAATTTCCTATGCAACATCTATTGATAGGATCAGGGAAGCTCTTGAAAGGCTCGAAAAAATATTTTGATAAAACAACATGTAGTAAATGATCTTTTTAGATAGAAATCAGTAAAGTTGTTTATGCTTGAATATGTAAACAATAGAAAGATATGTTCATCCATATCTTTTAAGGATTTCTTTTATAATGGCACCAGTACTGCATAGTGTACATTCCTTTGAAAACGGAATTCTAACAACTTTTGAAGAAATGCCTCTTTTGGTAATTTCCTTTTCTAGATTAATTGTTTCAAAGTGCTGGTCGTAACCTAAAGTAATAATATCCGGCCTGATCTTCTTAAGAGGCTCGAAAATATCTTTTTCGCTGCCAAGAAGGGCTTTGTTGACCATTCCCAGGGCATTTATCATTTCCAGTCTCTGCGCCTCGGGTACAATGGGTTTTTGCTTGTGAGTTACGTTTGAGTCTCTGGCAACAATGACGAAAAGTTCGTCTCCCAGGGCTCGTGCCTGGGTCAGGAAATAGACATGCCCTGGGTGGAGAAGGTCAAAAGTTCCGGTAGCAAGTACACGTGTCAAAAGATCACCTGGTCTCGGGTAATACCCTGCATAAATAAGAAACTTACTGAAAAAAACTCACATTCCGACTATTGGAATTTTATGTAGTTCAAGCTTATACATTGTAAACTGTTACTTATTTATTTATTTATCCGACTAATGTTGGATTAAGAGCATTCAATTACCGTAAGTAGTATATATGGAACACAAAAATAACTATTGTTATTAAACTAAGGATGTTAATTTGTCATTCTGAAGATAGATAAGAAACTGCTACAGTCTTCTCCAATTTATATAAAAAGTATTACCTTAGTTATTATCGATGTAATATATATACCTGCTAAATGCTGCTACTACCCACATTTATAATAAGAGGAAATCTACATGGTGAGAAAATCAATTCATGAGATTAATAATAAAATAGAAGACGGCGACGTTAATGTAGTCACAGCCGAGGAAATGGTCGGAATAGTTGAAGATCTTGGCGTAGATGGTGCTGCAAAAGAAGTCGACGTAGTCACTACAGGCACATTCGGAGCCATGTGTTCATCTGGCCTAATGCTTAATCTTGGTCACTCCGAGTCACCTATTAAAATTCAGAAGGTCTGGTTCAATAATGTAGAAGCATATAGTGGAATTGCAGCTGTTGACGTTTACCTCGGAGCTGCTCAGATTTCGGATACACGGGGAATTCAGTATGGTGGAGCTCATGTTATTGAAGATCTCCTCAGGGGGAAAGAAATAAATGTTCATGCAACTTCATATGGAACTGATTGCTATCCCAGAAAAGTACTAGATACGACGATTATCCTTGAAGATTTGAATGAAGCAGTCCTTCTAAACCCCAGGAATGCATACCAGAATTATGCAGCTGCAACCAACAGTTCCAAAAGGATTTTAAATACTTATATGGGTGAACTTCTTCCCAATTTTGGAAACGTAACTTATTCTGGAGCAGGAGTATTATCTCCCCTCTCAAACGATCCGGATTATGAAACTATTGGTATCGGGACAAGGATTTTCATAGGAGGAGCACAAGGGTATGTTATTGGGAATGGAACTCAGCATTCTCCGTCTACTGGTTTCGGTACCCTGATGGTCAAAGGAAACTTGAAGGAGATGAATCCTGATTATTTAAGGGCTGCTTCATTTACCGGCTATGGGACTACTCTTTATATGGGGATCGGCATCCCTATCCCAATTCTCAATGAAAAACTTGCTTCTGCAACTGCAGTACGAGATGAGGATATCATAACTAAAATTTTGGATTATGCTGCAGGTAGCCGAGATAAACCATCCATCAAACAGGTAAACTATGGAGAACTCAGGTCAGGCCTGGTGCAAATTGCTGGAAAGGATGTACCCACTTCTTCTCTGTCCAGTTTCAAGAACGCAAGAAAAATCGCTGAAGAGCTAAAAGATTGGTTGAAACGTGGAAAATTCTTTGTCACCATGCCGGTTGAGAGATTGCCATGTGAAGGTTTGGTCAAACCCATGAAACAGACTCAGGCTGTGCCTCTAGTAAAGGACGTAATGTCTGACTTTATTGTGACCATTAAAAAAGATCAGACCGTTCAGGATGCTGCAAAGAAGATATGGGAAAACTCTTTTAATCATCTGGCTGTGATCTCTGATTCTGGTGAACTGGTTGGTATACTAACTGCCTGGGATATATCCAAAGCTGTTGCAGAGAATTGTTTTGATTCTGTAGAAAGTGTTATGACGAAAAAGGTGCTGACCTGTTCTCCTAACGAGCCAGTTGACATTGCAGCTCGCAGGCTGGATCGCTATGGTGTATCTGCCATGCCAGTAATCGATATGCAAAGATGTATTCTCGGAATAATAACTAGTGATAATATAAGTAAGCTCTTTGCAAGAAGGTACTGAGTATGAAAATAAAAATCAGCATTCCTACAGAGAAGATCCATAACCCAATAATTTCCGAATCTATAATCGAAACCGGAATCTCGATTAATATAATGGTTGCAAATATTGATTCCACCTATGGCGAATTGATTGCAGACGTAAATGATTTTCGATTCGATAGGATAAAAAATGCTCTGGAATCCAGGGGAGCAATAGTCTCCATCCTGGATCGTCCTATTCATAGAGATGATGAAGAATGTGTGGAATGCGGAGCTTGTATTTCGGTCTGCCCTATGAATGTTTATTGTTTTGATGTGGGATGGAATGTACAAGTAGATGAAAAGAAATGTATTCAATGCGGTATGTGTATTAAGATGTGTCCACATGGGGCTTTGAAGCTGGGAGAATGAAAGAAAAAGAGGAAGGATTAAGCATTTAATTTTTTTAAATATCTAAAAATTAGATATTTTTTAATATCTTTTGGTGCTACAAAAACTTACCATAAATTCAACTGGCTTTTGGCTTCAATA
>PMJC01000083.1:0-122 GCA_003157235.1 Methanosarcina sp. | reverse complement strand
TCAAATCTCAGTAAGGATGGTAATTGCTACGTTTTTATCCTAGCTGAATAGTTACAAATAATCATAAGTTTAAAAAATTAGAAGATTAAGTACTTAATAAACTGGCTCAGATACTCAGTAAA
>PMJC01000274.1 GCA_003157235.1 Methanosarcina sp. | reverse complement strand
CAACTTGGGGACGTGATGAAGGAATCTGCAAAGATATCATTGAGCCTTGTCAGATCACGGCTTGCAAATACTGCAAACAGCTTTGACTTTACTTCAAGCGATATACACATTCATATTCCCTCGGGTGCAACACCAAAAGATGGTCCATCAGCAGGTGTGACACTCTTTACTGCCCTAACATCTTTAATTATTGGAAAAGCAGTTGACCCAAAAATTGCTATGACAGGCGAGATCACGCTAAGTGGTGCAGTATTGCCTGTTGGAGGGGTAAAAGAGAAGGTTTTGGCAGCACATCGAGCTGGTATAAAAAAAATAATTCTACCAAAAGAAAATGAAAGTGATCTGGATGATGTACCAGAGGATGTCAGAAATGAACTTAAATTTGCAATGGTTGAGACTATTGAGGAGGTCTTAAAAGAAGCATTAGATATTAACCTTTTCAAGTCTGTTTTATCATATACAGGGAGCAATTTTGCACATATGAACAATATTAAAATATAAACCTTTAATTTCTTTCTTTTATAATCACATACCTATGAATCGTTGCCGCATGTATGAAGCATACAAAACTTTCATTTGATGCCGAAGTCTTTTCATATGAAATCAAATAATTGATCTGTAATCTAGTTTAACACTTTCATCACATAGAGTATAATATCGAACTTGAATTTGATTTTCTACATAACTTCTTTCAAAGATTGTGTATATCACAACTATATTTCGGAAACGACTTCAATTACCCATTAAACTAATCGAGATAGAACTTTCTACTCCCCTTTCTCACTATGCTATATCAGATTTTACTGTATCATTAATATGGTCATGTATCCATTTACATAAAATTTTTTTATTTTGAGTTCCTGATTAATTGCAGTCAATTGCCAGTGAAATCAATGGTAGGTTGGCGACCCTAGATTGTTAAAAATCCTCAGTATTCATGTTCCTTAGCACTCTCGTAGTAATTAAAATACAACCTAAAAATAGGGTGTAGATAAAGTAAAACATAAATAGTTGAAAAGAATAATTTTACTATCATGCCAGATACAGAAGAAAAAATTTTGAATGTCGCTTTAAAGGTATTCATTAGCGAAGGATATGCGGATGCAACTACCCGCAGAATCGCACAAGAGGCAAATATTACCGAAATGACTCTATTACAAAAATTTCAATCGAAAGAAAACTTATTTAGAGAGACCATAAAAAAAATCCAAATGCATTTTTAAAATACTGGGATGAAGCATATAAGAGCGTGCCGCCATGGGACCTTGATCACCCACAACCCGCTTTTCAGGCTCTTATAAACGCCAACGAGATCAAACCTGGCCGGGTTTTGGATATAGGGTGCGGTAGGGGGAAAACGCTATAATGTTAGCTATGAACGGCTATGATGTCACAGGTATAGACCTAGCTGAAGCTGCGATCTCCAGCGCAAAGGCAAAGACTATAGAGAGTCAGGTTAAGGTAAATTTTGTAATCGGAAATATGTTACATATGGACCGTCTTTTCATGGCGGGTGAGTTCGATGTAGTCATCGACTCTGGCTTGTTTCATGCAATGATGGATGAGGAGAGGGCCGTTTTTGCGCGACAAGTCTGGAGGGTGCTTAAGACAGGGGGTAAATATTTCATGCTGTGTTTCTCCGATAAAGAGCTCTCAGAAGACGGACCCATAAAACTCTCAAAAACCTAAATAAAGCATACTTTCACGCCTTTTTTCAATATTATCTATATAAAAGATACAACTTTCGATACAAGGTTCGATCCGAGCATCAGAAAAGCTTATCTTTTATCAGCCATCAAGAATTAATTAGAACATGATTCTAAAGACTTTTTATTAGTTACTGGGTTTTGAATTGATTGCAGTCAATAATTAGTGAAATTAATGATAAACTTTCATGATTTCAGAGGATATTAAAAGATTTATATATTCAAAAGTCCAGATTTGTGTATGCGCTCTTGAATCGATTCATTCGTTTTTGCTCTCTTTTAGGGCCCATGAGGTTGAACTGAAAAACAACAACATTAAATACTTAATTGTTTAAATTTCAGTAATTCAGATGAGGCTGCTTGTATCTGATTTTACCCATCGACTACATAACTCCTATCTGTATAAGATTTAGAAAAAATCTATTAATTTTTCTTTGCTTAAGCCAGTCTAATGAAGAAGATCAATACGTTTTCCTTTCGCAAGTATTGTATATAAAGGAACCAGTGTTCTGTAAGTTTATTCCATAGTGATTTTTGGAAGTGATCTATGACTTCCTTTTTGCCTAACAACAACAAATATCATACTTTACGAAGATAACAACCATTGTCATAAAATATTGCTATTTTTTAAATTTTACATTTAATTTTGGTAGGTTTCTTTGATAGTGTAGCTAAAGCTCTGTAAAATATCATTGACTCTTTATTCTTTTCTTTCACTGCAAAAATTAGGATGCAAAGCCAATAGTTTTACTAACAAAGCTTCTGTTTATGTTGTGTCTATTAATGCATAAATTTTTATAGCAAAACATATTTTTGTCTCTAAATCACTATAGATGTAAGGCTTTTAAAGCTTTCCAAGAATGACCTACAAGGAATAAAAGCTACCTTTTATGTATTAAAAGTAGCTATAGACCATTTAAGATGCTTTTAAAAAACCTTTAATGTAAAAAAGCCAAAGTGTGTTCAAAAAGTTTAACAGACTATATAGGAATAAGCCAATTTTCTAACCAGAGAGTATAACCATTTTTGATTTGGGGATTAATTTCGTAGGACTTATGCAATTGAACAGAGAAAACAGTAAATACTAAACCTTTAACTGACCAAAACATAAAATTTCAATCATAACGGCTATTGTACCTGATTAGGTACCTAGGCCACTTATAGCCCCATTATAACTTAAATATCATGAAGCTTTTAATTATTGTGAAAATTTAATTATTGTGGAGAGATATTTTTGGAAGACGATAGTAGAGATATGTTTAAGTATAAACTTGGTAAGTGGATTCTAAGCATAGACGAATGTGCTTTTACGAATCTTATGGATCTTGGAAAGAATAAATCTATGCGTCAATATCTGATCGAGTCAATTGATAGTTGGGTAAACAAAAAAGAGCCACTTATAACAGATGAATTTATTTCGGAAATGTGCGACTTTATTAAAAGTGAAAATGAAGTCCTTTACGATCGTTTGATGAAAAAATGCGCCATAGAAGGAATAAGTGTAGGTGAAGGTATATTTAAATCATTGAGTCTTTTGAATTGTGGAATTACAAGTGTATTGCAGTGTAGCCAGGTCAAAGATGACTTGTCTGATGTGTGATGTTTCTGTAGTATTTTTTACTCTCTTGAGTAAACGAAAGGATTTACGCAGTTGAACAGAGAAATAAATAACATCAAAACTTATACTGTCTAAGAGCGAATTTGGCCATAATGTATATTGTGCTTGATTCTGTAATTCAATTGCGTAAGTCCTCAATATGAATCGGATCAGAACTTGAGTTTTTTGAAAATGTCCTTAAGGTTGGAGTAGGGATACGTATTCACAACATCCTTTTTTTCGAGCCAGCCCCTACGTGCCTGTCCAAGCCCGTATCTTATGAACGCAAGGTCAAAAATAGAATGGCTGTCAGTGGAAATGCAAAACTTTAAGCCGAAACCCTTTGCTAGAAGAATAAGCTCATCGTTAAGGTCAAGCCTAGAAGGCTGGCTGTTTATTTCCATCACTTTTCCATTTGCGACCGCTGTATCAAAAACTTTTCCGAAATCCACTTCATAAGCTTTCCTTTTCCCGAGGAGCCTGCCAGAAGGATGGGCAAGGATGTCAAGGTACCTGTTTTCCAGAGCTATAATTATCCTTTCGGTCATTTTTTTTTTAGGGACTGAAAAACCGGAGTGTACTGCTCCTACTACAATATCAAGTTCTTTGAGGATTTCGTCCGGATAATCCAAGCTTCCATCTTTAAGGATCTCAACCTCAGAACCTCTAAGGATTTTTATCTTGAAGCGTTTTGAGAGTTTACCGATTTCTTTCCATTGGACTTTTAATTTTTCTATTCCCATTCCATTAGCAATTCTCTGAGAGCGAGAATGATCGGTTATGGAGACGTATTCATAGCCAAGAGATTCCTACTTCTTTATCATAGTTTCAAGGCTCTCTCTACCTTCGCTATAGTTTGTGTGCATATGGAGATCTCCTCTGAGGTCTCCAGCTTCTATAAGCTTCGGGAGAGTATTTTTTGCAGCAGCCTTGATTTTTCCCCTGTTTTCCCGAAGCTCGGGAGATATGTAGGCAAGGCCCAGCTTTTTATAAATATCCTCTTCACTTTTTCCTGCAACTTGTTCCCCGGACTCTTTTGAATATAGACCGTATTCTGAAAGCTTGTAACCTTTCCTGAAGGCAATATTTCTAAGTTCTATGTTGTGCACCTTTGAACCTGCAAAATATTGAAGAGCTGCTCCGTAACTTTCAGATGAGACTACCCTCAGGTCAATAGATGTTACTCCTCTCAAAATCACACTGCTTTTTGTGCTACCTTTCAAGATGATCTGTTCAACTTCAGAAAGGGAGACAAAAACCTCCATTATCTTTAATGCTTCTTCTTTTTCTACTTCAGCTAGGATATCGATATCCCGAATTGTTTCTTTGTAACCTGCGAAGGGAGCCTGGGTAGATTATCTTCGAGAGGTCTATTTTACAGATCTTACTCTCACATTTAGCTTTTAAGGCTGAAATGAGTTCTTCTGCGAGTGGAAGTACCTTTCCAATAGATATTCTATCGTGACTCTTCTCACAATGTTCAACTGCCTTTAAGAGATTTTCTTCGCTTTTTTCTCCGAAATCTTTGAGCTCCCGAATTTTGTGAGCAAGGATTGCATTTTTGAGATCTGAAAGAGTTCTTATCCCTAGGGCATCGGCAAGTTTTTTCAGTCTCCTTGCACCAAGTCCCCAAATTTCCATCAATTCCGAAGTTTCTGAAGAAGCTTTTCCTTTAAGTTTTTTAAATTTATCCACCTTGCCGGTTTCTAGATACTCAGCAATATGATCAGCAATAGATACTCCCACACCTGGAATTTCAATCAGCCCATCTTGACCTCTTCTTTCATAGAGTTTTTCTATTATCCTCACCAAGGTTTGCTATTATCTCAGCTGCTTCCCTGTAAGCCCGTGGTTTCCATTCAACCTGCTGGTATTCAAGAATGTCAGCAGCATTATAAAACAGCTCAGCAACCTCGCGATTTTTCAATGGTTTTCCTCTTCCTCATTTTACTTTATTTTCCCCTTTTATTTTTACTTATTTTCTTCTGCTTTTTTCTTGTTCCCCGGTAAACCCTCAAATTCCTCCCTTCAAATTCCAGATCTCTCTAACTGTCGTGACATCATGTAGCTCTTTATCGTATCTTATACGTAAAAAACGAGAAAAACACAGTGCAAGTCCTATTTTTTCATTTCCCTCACCAGCCGTGTGTCCTAGACTTTCTGTAATTTCTGTACCTAGGACTTCAATAACCACAACTGGTTCTATGAAGATATCTGGAAGCATTTTACTTTTTATAAAGAAGTTTTTTGGGATTTCAGGTACAATGTGCTCTGAAAACAAGTTGTCAATTTCTTTTGCTTCCTCGTCCGTGAAACCTGTGCCTACTTTTGTAAAGGTTTCAAAACGCTGCTTTTCTGCGTTAAGAGCTGCGCAAGGAGACCTCCAAATGAACTCTTCCTTCGCCTCCTACCATAATATTTTCCAACAATTACTAGATCAAAGGTTTCCCTCATTCCCTCAGCATATTCTTCTTTCCATTTGAGCCAGAGCCAGTTTCTTTTTCCGGCTCGTAGATCGAAGTGTTATTCATAGCTTTAATTATAATTCTTTCAAGTCTTTTTTGCAGGGTTTCATTAAAAAAGTCTTCGATTTCTTCAAGGTTTTCAGTGACAATTCTCCTAGCTAATGAACTACTCCTGATTCCTTTACATACTTTTCAAGAAGAGTTCTTTTCATTGGGTAGGATTTTTTTCAAGAGAGGTTTTCCTTCCAGATAAAGAATGTCGAAAAAGAAGACATCTACGGGGCATAGTTCCATGTATTTTTCAATTTAGTATTTTCTTTGCCTTTGATAAGTTTTTGGAATGAATATAATTACTCTATTCTTTCATTTCTTTTTTTACCCTCAATATATGCAACTATTTCCCCATCAAGCACGATTTTGTCTACAAGAACACTTTTTCTAATAGCTTCGATGAGATCAGGATATTGGAAAGTTATATTTTCCAGTCTTCGAGAAAAGGCTTGGATCTCGTTTCCGTTTATATGGATCTGTACCCTCTCTCCATCATATTTTTCTTCAGCCGCCTTTTTCCCTGGAACTCTTTCTTCGAGTTCTTCGAAATTTTCAACTGGCTGAGCAAGCATTAACTTGACAGGGCGACCCAATTTTATGGAAAAATGTCCAAGAGCCTGGGAGCCATATTCGGCAAAAGCTTCTGCAAGCTCTCCAATATCAGTGCAGATGCTGTAGCTTTCTTTGATTTTTCCTAGATACTTTTTGTCTCCGACAAAGGCCATAGAAAATTCTTCGAGCAAAAACTGGTCTCCAAATCTCAGCCTAAGCTTCCCAATAATGATTCTAAGTATGTATTTCCCTTCTTTAGGATTGACCCGCTGCAAGATCTCAAAAAGGATCCTGATTTTTCATTCTTGACTTCCTCCCCCCTGATACTCTTTTTAACTTTTTGAGCCTTATGAGGACATCTTCAATTGTCAGGGAGATGCCTTCTCCTTTGTTCAATTCAAACGCAACATCCCCAAGATCCTCTCTTACGTGAGTACCTTTTTTAACGTCCTCTTCGGGAGCCCCATATGCCTAAGCAATAGTTTTATTTACAAATATGAACTTGATTCCATATTTAAAAATGTAGAACATTTACTTAGTAATTCCCATATTCATTATTCGTTTCAATAAC
>PMJC01000170.1 GCA_003157235.1 Methanosarcina sp. | reverse complement strand
GGAAACTGCTGTGAGATATTTAATCAGATTGGGTTATAATAATACCGCAGGTATACTAAACAGTGGAATTGCTGCCTGGTACATTAAAGCCCTACCGATAGATAATTTTAATCTCATATCCGTTCATGATTNNGAGTGCTAGTTTAGCGGCTTCAATTTTGAAAAAGAATGGCTATGGTAAAGTATACAATGTCCTTGGAGGTATGACTGCATGGAAGAACGCTGGATATGATGTGGTAAAATGAGCAAAATTTATTTCAGAATGTTTAATTATAGTCTTTAACTCAATGAATTCTACTTTATATCACTGAACTGAACGTTTCATTTCATTTTTTGCAAAGAGTAATGATTTTGATACTCCCCTGAATTAATATTTGAAAACGTTTTTTTTCAAATATTCTTTTGATTGCTTAAATCCTAACTTTCGCCTTTTAAACGTATAACTTCAATTTTCTTTTTAATAATTGATTTTACTTCTTCCATCTGGAGAAGATCAAAAAATTTCGTGGCTTTTTTTACGTTATAAATTCCGATGCTATTATATTTCTTTCAAGAAAATATGTAATGGAGGATTTTACATGAGACTCGTCGATTAGAAGAAAATAATGATTGCAACCGATGGCTCGGATTGCTCCAAGGTGGCTATTGACAAACGGATAGAGCTTGCTCGATTAAGTGGGGGAACAGTTTATGCAGTCTATGTGATATCAACAGCCTACTTATCTCCGATGGGTGGAGGTGGGGAATTGATACATGAGGAATTGAAAAACCAAGGACAACAGACTGTAGATTATATAACAAAATTAGGAGAGATAAAAGGAATCAACGTAGAATCTGTCCTGCTTGAAGGAAATCCCTCCGACGAGTTGAGCCGGTATGCCGATGAGGAAAAAATGGATATTGTTATTATGGGCACCCTTGGAAAGACAGGATTATACAGGATGCTATTGGGCAGTGTTGCAGGAAATCTGGGCCGTCACTCGAAGGTTCCTGTTATGGTTGTGAGGGAAAAGTGTGAGCCACAAGACTGATCTAAAATAAACTGCAGAGAATTTCGGTAAATCCCTAAATTTCGTTCTATGTTTATAAATAATATATAAAATTACTCGTGAAAATCAGAGGTTTATCGAAACCTCCATTATTTCTTTTTCGGATATTTTCTATTTATGGTTGTGGTTTAGGTGAATTAGCTTCAGGTATTCCAGTAGTTCCATATGCTCTATGGGTCCTATAAGTTCCATGAGCTCCACAAGTTATTGACCAGAAATCATTTCTTATTTTGGATGGAACTGAGGGAATTCAGAATTTTTTGCACAAAAAAATCTGTCTTAAAATATTATTTTAGATATATAGAGGATTTCGATAAACTCCTGATTTTCATAAACCTTTGAATAACATATATGAGTACTTGATAAATTTAGGTGTTTATTGATATCCGCTTTAAGCTACAATGTACACTTTTCCCTTGTTAATTAAAACTACTCTAAAAATAATAGTTTTGGGATAAAATTATTATTAAAACATCATTAATATCAAAATAATTTTCGATTACTCTCCAATACTCAAATGCATAAGGGTTTGTCGAAATTTTTGAGAACAAATCTAACAACTAAGAATAATACATAAATAAAAAAATGAGTAAATAATATGGATATATTAAAAAGTATATTTAAATAAGTAAGAAGGGAAGCATTTGATCCAACTGAAAAGCATTTACGAACAATCCTCAGATAAAGATGGATTAAGGGTACTAGTGGATAAGCTATGGCCCAAAGGACTTCGAAAAAATGAAGTCCGGCTTAACATCTGGCTAAAGGAAATAGCTCCTGATGAAGAGCTTAGAAAATGGTTTTCCCATGATCCTGATAAGTGGAAAGAATTCAGGAAACGCTATCTTAAAGAACTTGAGCAAAATGAATAGTATGTACAAAAACTTATCGAAAAAGCGAAAGAAACTGATTTCGATCCTGCTCTATGCTACAAAGAATGAACGTTTTAATAACGCCATAGTTTTAAAGGCGTATATAGAATCTAGATTAAAGAAACTATAGCTATAAAAAATTAAATTGAACACAAAAATTGTATTTGACGGATAGCTTGCAAGACGCGAACAGATTAATCCTATACTTCTAACTCATTTTAGAGAATTTCGATAAACTTTTCCATCGTGATACAATATACCCGCCAGTAGCAAAAACTAATAGAATGAGGATACAAATTGATAAATGGAGTGGAAAAGTGAAAAAGGATCAGTTGAAGAAAATTAAAGCTCTCACTTTCGGAGAGGCTCTTTTTGATATAATTAAAGGTTCAGCTCATCTTGGAGGTGCTCCCCTTAACATTGCAGCCCATCTTGCAAAATTGGGAGCAAAACCGACTATAATAACAGCAATCGGAAGAGATGAGCTTGGTAAAGTTCTCCTTACCAGAACTGAAAAAATGGGAATTGACACTTCATACATTTTAGTCGATGAAAAAAGACCAACTGGAACTGTTACTGTCAAATTGGCAGGTGAAGGGATCCCTATTTTCACTATCAATGAAGATGTAGCCTGGGATGCAATCACTCTAGATGAAGAAAAATTTAAGGCGCTTGCAGGAAAGGAATGGGATGCCTTCTATTTCGGAACGCTTGCTCAACGGTCGGAAGAAAACAGGAAAACACTTAAAAGGCTGCTTTCAGAAATAAATGCAAACAATTTCTTCTACGATGTTAATCTAAGAGCTGGCTTCTACACAAAGAGATGGATATTATCTTCTCTTGAACACTGCACGATTCTCAAAATGAATGAAGAAGAAGCTGCGACAATTTCTGGCTTTCTTTTTGGCATCGTCCACTCCTGTGATGTTCTCTGTCGCCTACTTACAGAAGAGTACCCGAACATATCCGTAATTTGTATAACAAAGGGACCAGAAGGAGCTGCAGCTTACAATAAGGGAGTTTACGAGGAAATCAGAATCACTCCAATAGAAGTAGCGGATACAGTCGGAGCAGGTGATGCTTTTTCCGCAGGTTTCCTTTATACATATCTTTCAGGATACGGAGTTTCAAAAGCCACTTTAATTGCCAGTATTCTCGGAACCTACGTTGCATCAAAGCCGGGTTCTGTGCCTGAATATTCTGGAAAACTTATAAAAGAATTAGAACTAGCTTTATGAAGGAATTCGAACTTATCTTCTGAAGGCATCATCGCAAAGCCGATATTTAGACACACTCTAAGCAAATAAGGAAAATGTGATATTTAGATAGGCTCTTAGAGGAAAAGGAAGAGCAAACCTCCAGAAATATCCAACTTAAACTAGTAGTTCTTTTTCCGCTTTTTTATTATCTTCCTAGTTCCTTTTCCGTCTCCAGGACTTTAAGAGTAATTTTCATAACCGAATCTGGATTAAGTGAAATGGAATCTATCCCCAATTTTACAAGAAACTCCACAATTTCAGGATAGTCACTTGGAGCCTGTCCACATATTCCACTATGCCTTCCATTTCGTTTTGCTCCCTGTACAGCCATTGCCATTATTTTCATAACCCCTGGATCCCGTTCATCGAATTCTGCAGCAAGAAGTTCGGAGTCTCTATCGACGCCCAAGGTCAGTTGGGTCAGGTCGTTTGAACCTATAGAAAAACCATCAAAAAATTCGCTTAATTCGTCGATAAGGAGAACATTATTTGGAATTTCGCACATAACATAGATTTGCAGCCCATTTTCGCCTCTCCTTAATCCATTTTTTTCCATCTCAGCAATCACTTTCTGTGCCTCTTCAACGGTCCTGCAAAAGGGGATCATAAGAATGAGATTTCGAAGCCCCATCTCATCTCTGACCGTTTTCATAGCCCTGCACTCAAGGGCAAAACCTTCCCTATAACGATCATCAAAATAGCGAGAAGCGCCCCTGAAACCTATCATGGGATTATTTTCCACCATTTCAAAATAGATGCCTCCAAGAAGGCTTGCATACTCATTAGTTTTGAAATCGCTCATGCGGACTACAACAGGTTTCGGATAAAAAGCCGCAACAATAGTTCCAACTCCTTGGGCAAGACGTTCAACAAAATA
>PMJC01000110.1:10291-15031 GCA_003157235.1 Methanosarcina sp. | reverse complement strand
TGAAATAATGGATAGGTTTTGCTATAAAATTTATGTATCAATGAAACCAATAAATCCTATTTTGTAATGAAAGATATAGATGAACTGAAAAATGAAACGAAGTTGTCTAAAAATGTTGAAATTAGANNTAAATTACTCTGTTCTTAATGAAATCAAATATATTAATCAATTATTTGGTCTAGTTTTATAATGTTGGTACATTTTCCTCGGATCTGTTGCCTTTTATTCATTATCCATATATTTACATGCTTATTTTGAAATTTTTGCAACGGAACCCAATTTTCATACCAAAATTAAGTATTTCTTACAAATAGTCTATTTTGATTATTTTCTAAAGTTAGTTCTATACTAATTTTATATCAGCTCTCACAGTTACATATTATTTTAGATAAAATGAATCTTTCTGTTTTCAGGCTTTTCCCTTTTTCGTACATGCACACATGCACTCAAAAAACTCAGCTGAAGGCAATTCATGTATTGTGGTTGCAACAATCATTCCGTCACCGATTTCTTTTACAACCATAATAGGCCTTCCAATGTTATCCTGGAGTGCCACATCAGCATCCGTTTCTGCAAAATAACCGTCACATCCCAAAGGAAACACTATATTTTTCACAAGTTTTTGAGCAGAATGTTCACCCAACGGCTGAGGAGTGCATGAGTTTTCTTCCATTACGTATTTAAGAGAAAAAGGAAGCCATTCATACTCATATTCTGGGATTAGAGGACTGAATACCAGCAGTGTTCCTCCTTTTGTCACAAATTTTTCAAGGAATTGTTTGCCATGTTCAAGCCATGTACCTGTTTTTGTATATTGCTTATTTGCAAAACCTGTTGGCAAGATTATAAATTTACAAGCAGGAAGATAAGGTGTGCCAAGAGATGGGGAAAGCGCACGACTGCAATTAAGCCCATATTCCACAAACAGTTTTTCAAAAAGAAGAGGGCTGTCCCAGAGCAAAATCACATCATTCATGAAAGAGGATCTGAAACTTCATATATGAATGTATTTATATGATTCGAATGATCAGAAAATCGATCAGCTTAAGACTCAATATCAATTATTTCAGACTCAGAGATAGAGGTCGGACAAAAGCCCTCCCCGAATTCGAACACGATTATGTGGGGATTGGTAGTGGTTGTAAAAGGATGACCAATCGACTTAAAAATATTTAGATAATACAATTTAATACATTCACACACTTTTCGATTTGAATAATCATGGATCAATTTTACATATTCACCCCCCTTTTCAGTGCAAATTTCAATATCAGTTCCGATACCATCAGTAAGGTAAAGTTCTTTGAAAATTTTAATGTTCTCACCAAGGGTGAAAGCGGCCGGTGGCTTGCCTACAGCTAATTCAAAATTTCGTGTCATTTCAGCCACCGAAGGGATATTTCCGGAGATAAAAGCTTCAAAAATTCTCCTGTTTATACTGAGCCGCTGATAGTTCTGCTGCCTGTATGTTTTGATGAGGTTTTTCCAGAAATCTGGTCTTTTCTGGACTTCCCTGAAAGTACCTTCCATTGGCCCAAAGTGATCCTCTAAACCCTTCGGAACTTTTTGATGATCAAGGAATTCAAACCTCTTGAAGTACACATTTGTTACGTTGGATTTGCTGAATAATCCTTGGACATCAAGTTTCATCTGTTTTGCCATAAAAAGAGCAAGGCTATGAGCCATTACTTCCCGGAAACAGGAATTTCCATTTGAGAGAGTAAGATTTGCAGCTTCAGGCTCAAGATCTTGATCACATTCCACATTAAACTTAATTTTCCAGCCAATTTTCTCATTGAGCGAGTTTAGATAATTGACAATATCAGAAATTCTTTTAATTTTATAAGGATTAATTAGTTCGTATATAATAGATTCATCCATCAATAGTCCCGAAGTTTTCTTAATAAGCCATTCAAGCAGAGTGTGATGGACAAGCAGAAATTCTTTTTCTTCAATTAAGTTATTTCGAAATTCTGCATACTGTGACTCTTTAGTTGAAGCTTTTTCTCCATTTTCACCCGTTTTCCCAGCCAAAGTCAGAGAGGCAGTTTCTATAGCATCCCGTATTGCCGCACTTAGATTTCCGTCATTTTTTTCAAGAAAGGGCTTTAATTTATCCACGTAGCACTGATCAATCGAAATATTTTTTCTGACTATCAAACGGATTTCCTCTTCTGCCTTTTTAAAATTACAAGTGGCTCAAAATTTTCTCATGACTAAAATGTCCTTATTTTAGTAAATCAAATAGTTAATTGGAGTTTATACTTATTAATTTTTTTGCTACACTTAGGAGCTAAAAACATGTGTCAATAAGGACTATATTCAAAGATTAATGAAAAAAACAATTACTAAATATCAAGTAGCCACATTAATAAAAAATCAAAATATAATTATACTAAATAAATATAATTACACAGTATATGTTTAACAAATTTGTAACCTAATATATTTATATAATTTAGAACTTTAAAATATAAATATTTACCCTTGGTCACCAAAAATTTCATACTAACAGACAGCACGAAATTTGTGTACCCTACTATGAAGGGCTAAAAATGTTTATTAACCGATATCTCAGACTTAAAAATAAGCAGATTTGATATGCTCATGACATCTAAAATATATCCTGCTTTTCAAAACATTTTTGAAAAAAAATTTGATCAATTTGAAAATAGCATTCGCGCCAAAAAATCTTTGTCCGATTTTAAAATTCATCTTTCTAAGCTCTATATTTCTTAGAATATTACTCTAAAGCTTGGTAACCGAAATTAATTTATTACAAATAGCAAATAGTTCG
Source organism: Methanosarcina sp. (assembly GCA_003157235.1). GTDB lineage: Archaea > Halobacteriota > Methanosarcinia > Methanosarcinales > Methanosarcinaceae > Methanosarcina. Next base: position 12,234 of record PMJC01000110.1, on the reverse strand, counting down.
CCTAGGAAAAATTAACGAATATGTTTGCATGCAGCTACTTCTAAAAAGATATTAATATTTGAGACTTCTTCTGAGATAAAAATTTAACCTAATTTTGTGTTAATAGTCACTACTCGTATCTATAAAATCTCAATACTTCACTAATTTTAACTGTCTAATCAAAATTGTGGTGGTAAACCTCACTGCAGCAACGGGGTATGTTCGCACCACACAATTAATTGAAGAGTATTCTCTGTACGTTATCTTTCCTTGCCTGACAACATTCTACCCCACAAAAAGGTTTTAATCCTCTATGATAGTCTTCAATTTTCCAGGTTTTTTTTGCTAACTCTTTCCTTTTTCCTTTCTGCTTAAAACTTCTTGATTTAAGTAAAAATCAATGATAATAGACGTTGTTACCTAAATTAGCTTTAGACAGTTGAGACTTTTTATAAAACAAAAAGTTTAGTGCTACTGATTTTTAGTTCGATTTCTTAATCTTAAATAATAATACCCTTACATAAATTGTTATTATATCCTAAATTTAGGATATTTACACTTTAGCGTTGAGTAATTGCAATAACTATAAAAAGTCATCTATTTTATATACCAGGCATGCAGGAGATTATTTTTATCGGTGAAGGCAACCTTCCCACACCTGAGGGTATTACGAGGGAATGGGTAAAAGCTGCAGCTGAAAATCGAAATGAAGATAAAAACTCTTTTCCATTATAAGGGAGGCTTTTCAGAGAAAAATTGATGTGGGAGTGCACGTCCCTACATATCCTCAATTTAGAGATATGATAGGCCAGTTCTTGGATATCATAAAAGATGAGAAGAATTGTTATGAACCTTATGTACTAAGAGAAGAAAATGCAAAGATCCTTGAGCTGGAAATAATTGATGAAGTTGCAAAACAATACAAAAAAGAGACAGACAAGACTCTTGAAGTTAGGATTTGTATTGCAGGTCCAACAGATCTATATCTTCAGACATTCGGAGCAACAGCCTTTGTAGACGCGTATCATATCCTTGCACAGGATATTGGGAAGTTCATTAAACAGGCATTTAAAACAGCAAAAAATTTCAAGATTAAAGTTATAGCTCTGGATGAAATCAGCCTAGAATTAACTGATAAGATTGAGTTTTCTGACGCGGCTATCATCTCAGCTCTTACAACTGCTTCTACCTATGCTCTGCAACAGGAAGCAGACATAGAGATTCATCTGTACTCCCCATTGAAATATAAGCTCATATGTGAGACACCTATCAATGTCATCGGATTTGAGTATGCTGGAAATCCTTCCTACTTGGATCTTCTGGACAGAAAAGTACTGGAAGATTCAAATATTTATGTAGGAATCGGAATATCGAGAACCGATATTTTCAGTTTTATAAGTATTATCAATGAAAAGTATGGAGTTAACGCCTGGAAGCAAAAGAAGTACATGCAAAAAATTATAACTGAGTTAGAGACTCCAGATGTCATAAAAAAGAGGCTTGAAACGGCTTTTTCCATTTTTTGGGATTGCATAAAGTATGCGAATTCTGACTGCGGGCTGGCTTTCTGGCCAGATCAGGATATTGCTTTTAAGCTGCTTGAGAATACTGCAAAAGGTATCAATCAGTTTAATGCAGAAAGAAAGGATTAAGAGAGTTTTTGGTAAGTAAATGAGTAAATTTGTTTTGAATAATTGTTTCTCCAGCCTTTGTTTGTTAACATAATATCCACATTTAAACATAATTTATGCCGTGATCGGTTGCATAGCGCACTTGTTGTGTTGATCTTTATTTTGTACTTGAGACTTACTCACTTGATGATAAAATCAAGCATTATATCTATTATTGTTAAATTCATATTTTAGATAGTTTATGGGTTATTTCTACTGATTTTGTACTCAATTGCTTAAGGTCTAATATCTTTTAAATAAGATAAGACCTGAGTGGAGGGAAGCCATTAAAAC
>PMJC01000110.1:1314-10252 GCA_003157235.1 Methanosarcina sp. | reverse complement strand
CCAATATCGAGATAAACCCATTTATACTGGTTAAATCTGGCTTTTTTGGAAATCATTACTACTTCACTTACGATTACACCTGCATTGGCGACCATAGAGCGCCCTGGTTCAATAATGATATCAGGGAGCTTATCCCCAAAATCCTCTAGTAAAAAACGTCTAATTTCTTTGAAATAGGTTTCAAGGTCACTTGCCTTTGCCTGATATTTTGCAGGAAACCCTCCTCCAAGGTTAATCATCTTGAGATGGATACCTTTTTCAGATACTGCTTGAAAGAGATACTTGCATTTGGAAATGGCATTATCCCATTGACCAATATCTCTCTGCTGGGAGCCAACATGGAAAGAAAGTCCGTAAGGCTCAAGCCCCAGTTTTTCGGTTTCTAGAATAAGCTTGTATATAATATCAGGATGTGCGCCAAATTTCCTTGAAAGGGGCCAATCAGCGCCGTCGCTTTCGGTAAGTATTCGAAAAAAGATTTTGGAACCCGGAGCATTTTTAGCTAATTTTTTTAAATCGCTCTCTGAATCACTAACAAAAAGTCTTATCCCTTTTTCATATGCGTAGGCTATATCTTTTTCTTTCTTTATCGTATTGCCATAACTCATTCTTTCAGGTTCTACTCCAAGCTTGAGCAGTTGATTAAGTTCATAAACCGTTGCTACATCAAAATTAGAACCTTTGTTTTTCAGGGCAAGAACAACTTCATCCATAGGNNCCTCCAAATCAACAATCAAAAACGGTGTCTCTTTACCATAAGAAAATTTTTTAATTTTGTCAAAGTTATCTCTTGAAAAGAATTCATCCTGTGGAAACTGATAAGGCTCTTTTCTCATATTTATTCCCAAACTATCTTGAAGCTGATAAAATAAGAGACTTTCTAATCTTTTTAAGTATTGCATAAGTTTACTATTAATTTCACTAGCTTTTGACTGCAATTAATCAAAACCCCAAAAAATACTAAAATGTCTTTAAAATCTGTTATTTATAACTAGTTAATTAAATCAATAACAAAAGAATGAAGAAGTTGATGTTGATATCCCATAGGCTAAAGACCTAAGGGTTTTGCACTTCTTTATACAAAGTGTGTAGATTTAAACTATTAACATATAATCTCGCTCGAGGCTTTTTCTATTTTTTGTTTAAAGCCCACTTTTTCATTGGAGAATGTGATACAGTGGATGTGGATACATATAAATTCAGTCTTCAAAAAATGCTAGAATAGCTAATCGTTGCACAGATTTCTGATACAAACAAGAAATTGATCTTAGATTTTGTAGATCACTGTTTTACTGAGCGACGAGGTCAATATAGAATTTTAAAATGTATTTCAGTCTTGAAAATAATCGCTTGAAAATTCAGATTGATTTTGACAAATCGAATAGAAGGGGGGGCCACCAATAATCAGTTGATATTTTCCAGAGTATTCACAAATTCGCATTTCGCTCTCATTTCTACTTTATGTATACTCAATTTCCTGTACACAGTTAAGCTTAAACACAGATGCAACTAAGCAAAGACACTCAAAGATAAAATATCAACCAGCTACTAATGCACGACCGTCTCATTTCAATAGGCTAAACTTCCAGTTTAAACAATGGGCTTATTCTACTCCATTCATGTGACCATTTTATGAGTACTTTCCAGATCAAGCCATATCATGAAAAGATCCACGGAAATATTTCTGAGATCATCAACGACAGCAGCTACAAAAACTCCGATAAAAAAAACCTCATGAGCCTTCCTCAAAATACAGTAATTTTCCTGTAGAAATACTGTATTTTGCCTGTAAGCTTAATAGACGAAACGCAATTCTAGCCATATTCTCGCAATAATGCAGTATTTTTACGAAAATAACTGTACTGTGAACTATTTTGCTAGAGAGATTAATGGAGATAGCAAAGTTTCAATAGTCGCAGTGATTTCAGTGGTTACAGTGGTCACCATGGTTTCAGTGATCACAGTAGCAATTATGACTACTGCAGTAATCCTAAGTTGAATTTTTCCGTGTAACTCCGTTTTCCTAAAGAATAGATGTTTTGCAAGTTAAAATTTTATTTTCCTGAGGATATTATTAAAAATTTTAAAGTTTTAATAACCAAAAGTAATATAAAAATTATTTTACTTAATAAATAAAATTTTTTAGTCGAAAAATTTACTTTGCTGAGTGAACATTATTCATTTGTGTTTTTGTAGTCATTTTTCATCATTATATTTCTAAAAATATATTAAGAAGCTTAAAATGAACAAAAACTACATGTAATAAAGCCAGTAGAGAGTATATCCACATAATGGATTTAGGAATCATTTCGCTGGGGCTTTTAATGCTAGTGAGTGTCACAGGCGTTACGCTGGATTCAGATGCTGGGAAAGCCAAAGGAGTTGCTCTTGATAATTTGAATAAATCCGATAAAGCAATAAAAGCTTATGACAAAGCAATTGAAATTAACCCACTGGATTCAACAGCTTTGAAAGGCAAGAAACGTTACTAAATGGATTAAATAAACCCTATTTGTAGATTGAATAATCACTTAATTTTCAGTTATTTTTTATCCTTCACGAGACAAATATAGCAACTTTTTGGCTTTCTAACACAACACATGTTTTAATAAAAATCACTATTTTTTGCACAATCAGGTAAAGATGTCTTATAATTTCGGCTGAAAAATGAACGAATGCATAAGTTTTATCACAAAAAAGCTGTGCATCAATGAAAACAACAAAGACATAATTTTTGTTAGTATGACTGTCGATCTGCATCCTATTTTTGTAGTGACTGGAAAGGGGGTACAGAGTAAATAATATTCTACAAAACTTTAGGTAGTGCCTCAAAAAAGTAATGTGGGAAGTACTTTCATTTATTTGTGCATGTTATTCGAAAAATGTCATGTCGTTTTGTAGCTGTAATGATTTGCATCCATAAGTCCCAGTTTTCAATAGTACACAAGTTGTTTGAAATATAAATCCATTAGTTAATAAAGGTTCTTGGAAAGGTTTCCATCCCGCAGCAAGTTGCAGGGTATTCAATTAAAATGAAATTAAAAAAAATTGAAGTTGCCAACTTCTTTGTAGGGTTACTTATAGCCTCCATTATTTGCATGAATATAATGAAAAAAAAGGGACATAATCCATGAAAAAAAATTCTAAAAGGTAAAAAACATCACGTTTTTTTCAAGAGGATTCGATAAACTTCTTATTTCAAGAAATATCTATATACCACATATAAGTACAGAACTAAATTTAGGAGTTTAGAGAATTAATCTTAACTTTATTTACAAAACAACGTTCCAAAAATAAAGAATAACTTGACTTTAGAGCTGCGTGAGTTAGCTGCTGCCCAGCTAAGAAAGTTGCTTAGTCAAGGAGGCCAACTTCTTTTTAACCCTCAAATTAAACTGCTATTATAAACCATTTAAATGAGACTTTTTAACCCTTCATGCAATTCGATCTCCCCCTTCCACCAGGTAGAAATTTTTGAAACATCTGCCCTTGAATCCCGAACATCACCTGCCCTTGGAGCCGCATGTACTATCCTGCTAGGAGATTCAGTAAGCTTAATAATATTTTCAGCAAGCTCGCGAACTGTCACGCTTTTTCCCATAGCCACATTGAAGACCTGTCCATCCCCGTATTCAAGTGCTAAAGCATTTGCCCTGACTACATCTTTGACATGCACAAAATCCCGACTTTGAAACCCATCCCCATATATAACAAGGTCTTTTCCTTCACGTGCCCTCTCCAGGAAAATAGGAATAACAGCTGCATATTGAGATATAGGGTTTTGACGAGGACCATAAACATTGAAGTAACGCAAGCAGGTTGTTCTAAGTCCCTGATCCTCATAAAACATCCTTGCCAAGTACTCCCCGTCGAGTTTTGAAATAGCATAAGGAGAAGTTGGCTCAGGATACATATCTTCACTTTTTGGAAGGATCGGGTTGTTTCCATAAACAGCAGCTGAAGATGCAGTTACAAATTTTTCAACTTCAGCTTTAACGCAAGCCTGTAACACATTGAGTGTTCCAAGAGTGTTGACCCAAAAAGCCTCAGCAGGTCTTTCACAGCTTAGAGGTACGGATACAAGAGCTGCTTCATGGAAAACATAGTCCATTCCAGAAACTGCTTTTTCAACTGGAAAATAATTACATATGTCTCCCTGAATAAACTCTATATTTTTAGACTGTACAATATTTGGGATAAAACCAGTAGCAAGGTTATCTATGATTCTGACAGTATGCCCGGCTTCTGCAAAATACTCAGCTATATGGGAGCCTATAAAACCTGCTCCCCCTGTAACCAATACTTTCATGCTTTCAGGAAAGGGGAAATACAAAATAAAATTTTCTATTCTTGTCCTGAAATTTATGGATGGAGTTGAAATATTTCGGAATATGCCAAAAATAACTTCGGATGGGAATGCATCAATCAATGAAAAATTTTTCATATGATAACTACCTATGTTTAAAAAAGATAAATACGAAAAAATTATAACAGATAAAAAATGTGGAGATAAAAACAAGAACATGATAGAATGAGTTTATCAAACTCGGAATTGAAATTTCATAATCGAAAATAATACTATATATATCTTTTATATGATCTAAAAGTAGATCACCCCCCATTTTTTTGTAACATGAACGCCTGAAAAGATAAGTATGGTTCTGAAAAGCTGCAAAAAATATTAAATTAATGGAGTAAGTAAATAAGTATAAATTCAAAGAAGATAAATTATAAACAATTTTAGTAGTGGTGAAGATGGCAGAAAGAAGACGAACTCCTAAGGATCTGCTCCTCGTTTCAGGTCTTGTACTTTTTATTGATATCTTAGTGCTTGTGCCTGCACTTAATGTAAGCTTCCTACGCACATATTTAGGCATTCTACTAGTGCTTTTCTTGCCAGGTTATGCCCTGACTGGAGCCATCTTCCCGGCAAAAAAAGACCTAGAGGGAATTGAGAGAGCTGTAATCTCCCTTGGACTTAGTATTGCAATAGTCCCAATAATGGGACTTGTACTGAACTATACTGTATGGGGGATCCAGGAAATTACTATACTGACTAGTCTTTCGGTTTTCATACTCCTAATGTGCGCAATTGCATACCATAGGAGAAACTTGCTGCCTGAAAAAGAGGCTTTTGAAGTTCCATTCAAAGAATTTTTTCTGAGAATGAAAACCGAAATCATGAAAAAGCCCAAATCCAAAATTGACAAAATTTTTGCAGTTCTCCTGATCTTTTTAATCATTACCTCTGTTGTCGGTCTGGCCAATATAATCGGAAATCAAAAAGAGAGAGAGCACTTTACCGAGTTTTACATCCTTGGAGCTAACAAAACAGCAGATGGCTATCCTACAGATTTAGTACTGGGAAAAAATGAGACCGTTATTGTAGGAATAGTAAATCACGAATACAGGCCAGTAGATTATACAATGAAAATGAGACTTGAAAATCAATCTCTGCGTCTTCCAGAGGACCAAAAACAAATAAGCATTGCACATAATATGTCATGGATTGAACCAGTAACTTTTACCCCACCCTTCAAAGGAAATAATATGAAGCTAGAATTTCTTCTGTTTAATGAAACAGAAAAGCAAACGCCTTATAGAAATCTGCATCTTTGGATTAACGTTACTAAGGAGACCTAAAAATGATATCAGCGGACTCTTCGCCGTCTGAGATAGAAGTAGAAAATATCGCTTTGCCGGAACTAGTAAAAACCTTTGAAATTTTAACCGAAGAAAAGATCGGATTCTTGAAAAAGATGTTCTACGCAGGGACCCCTATAATTACAATCATTTTTTCCGAACTGTTGATTTTCGAAGGAAGGTTAGAAGAGGCTGCTATAGCTTATACCTTGCTTCTATTGATCCTTTCATTTTCTACAACAGTTATGAAAAAACAGGAAGTACGCGAAATTCACCAGGCTTTTCTGCTTTTACCAATTTTTCGCCTGGTAAACCTTTCAATGCCAATTTTTTCCGAGATTAATCTTTACTCTTTTGTATTCATTTATGCACCCCTGACAATTCCTTTAGTAATCGCTATCAATCATCAGAAAATCACATTTGAGAAAAAAGGAGACACTCTTAAAAAAATATTGAGTCAAGTGCCTCTAGCCATCCTTGCAGGCTTGGTTTTTGGGGAAGCAGAATATATGGTAATTGGAAACAGATCCCTTATCCAAGACATCTCTCCGGCAAATGTACTTTTATTCATAATCATAATGATATTTATAGTAGGTCTGATAGAGGAATTTATTTTCAGGGCAATCCTTCAAAAAAGGCTGGAAAAGTTCTTAGGGTCGACAGGTGGAATCCTTCTAGCAAGCCTTCTTTTTGGAATAATGCACTCTGGTTACGGTACTCCCTTCGAAATGGTATTTGCTTTCCTTGTAGGGGGTTTTCTTGGCTATTGTTTTTATAGAACCAAGAGCCTTCCATTTGTAATAATGATTAATGGCTTGATAAACATTTTTTTGTTTGGGATAATTCCAAACTTAGGCCCAGGACTGGGATTGAGGTAAAAATGCGGTTTTCTAAACGAATTTGGAGACTACNNTCAGAGAAAACGGGAAACTCAATTACAGATTTAGCATAGGAATAGACACCTTCAGGAAAATTAAGAGTCAAATAAAAAAAAATGCCAAAGGGAGAATCACACTGAAGCAAAAAATATCTCATGTCCACTTTATGAAGCCAGAAACTTCCGGACTGCGGTCATCATAGCAATATATATATCAATAAATGACAACAGACTTAATTAAAAATTCCCTGTGAGAGGACAGCTACTTCTTCTAGGCCACCGCTAGAGATCTTACTTCAGAAAAATCATGTAAAACATAGTTAAAAAGTAGCTTAATAAGCTCTACTTCAGCGAGCTAGTGCTGGGTTTTTATAAGAAACTAAACTTTTTTTGTAATCCTAATTTGCCACTTTTATTTTTGTGTTGAAAGGAGATATTCATATTTTTAAGGAGTGAAGAGTAATATCATGGTCAATAAATTTCGGATCTATTTTTTAAGATTCTATTTGACAGACAATTTTCTGTCCCTTGATCATTATATTTCTCAATTTTTGATCGAATTATTGACATTAAATTGACAGATTATATTAATAAATGATAAAATATGAGAATACTGTGTAAGATTAGGATAACAAAAATGTGAAAGTAGAACAAAAAATCCATATTTAATCATCTTTTTTAGGCTTTATGGTTAGAAATTGATAAATTTGACATAATTTTGATGAGATTTTTGTAAACAGTAATTGATTTTTGATGAAAATATGAGATTTCATTTCATAATGAACCAGAAATGAAAAAATTGTATCAAATACATAAATTCGCTGGAAAGATATAGCCAGGAATCCTGCGAAAGAAAAAATAGATGTAAATAGGATTCCTCTTCATTACTCAAAAAATATGTGCATTTTCTATTATTTGATTGATATTTTCAAGATTAATCTTCCGGTGTAAAGAATAGATGCTTTTAGTCAATTGAAAAAGTATGTTTCCACTTCACTGAAATGCAGAGCAAAAAAAGCTGAGAAACAGCACAAGAGCATTCTACAAAGAAAATCAATCAAATAATGTAGGACAACAAAAAATACCTTCATTCCCTTATTTCACTAGTCATAAAATATCTTCTGTCTATTCTGTAAAAAATCTATGAGTTGTGTATTTTTTTCCACATTTTTATAATCATTGTGTTATAATAGATTTCTATATTTTCCCACAAAAAAAATAAGGAACAAACAATATTGAAATTAAATAAGTACATTAAATTTGTTGATATCAACCTTAAAACTTTTGTTCAATCTTCCAGAATGAGCATTTATTCTTGCAAATATTTCAAACATGTTTATACCCAGCATCAAATTCTTGTTCTGATTTTATTGAAGGGGCATATCAGCATAAATATCGTGACCTTATCGAACGTATTGATCTACTGAGCGATATAAAAGGAAAAATCGATCTTAATAAGACTCCTCATTTTACTACCCTTCAAAAGTTTGTATCTAAAATTCCCTCATCTCTGTTTAACCTTCTCTTGTCAAAAACTCTAAAGTTGTTTTACTCATATAGAGAAATGATCTCCATTACGGTAATTGATGTAACAGAATTTACAAGTTCCTATATAAGTTATTGTTTTTTCCGCAGAACAGAGAAGCCACATAAATACTTTTTGAATATTGCGACATCAGTAAACACAACCAAAAAGGTAGTACTAGGATGGAATATTAGTCAAAAAACATATATCGAAATCAAACATACAAATATTCTAATAAGACAATCAAATAGATAAGAAAATCTCAATGTTATGTGAGGATAAAGTATGTGATTTAGAAAAAATCCATTCCCTAAATAGAGAAAAAATAAAATCAGATTCAATCAGACCTTTAAGAAAAAGTAAGAGAATAAAATTTGGGGAAAATACAGAAAAAAGCTGCACTCAATCTTTGATAAAATTAAATACAATCAAATAAATATAACGGGGACAATATATCTGTTGTCAAAAGGAAGTTTAGAGAAGTACTTAGGCCAAGAAAGTTCCATAATCGAGTCAAATGAGTAAAACTTAAACTTGATAATCTATAACGTAAAAAAAGATAGTAGAAATAATTTGCATTAAATTAAGGATTTCTACAGAGCCCCTCTGTCAACATTAATCTGTGACTTTAAAACTCAAAGAAGAAAACAGAATTGTTAATATTATTTATACTATGGAACATACGTAACTTTGTATTTGCTTGCAGTGACATATTTATCAATTTGTCCTGATTTCCTGAAAATTATTTGGAAACGGTATCAAAATATATAAAACTCCAAGCCATCAATTCAATAAAGGAGCTTAAAATGTGAATTGAAAATGAAGACGGAGAAATGAATGTACTTAGAAATTGCGATGTTTGCCTATTTTGTAGTTCTCTTTCTGACCCTTCG
>PMJC01000110.1:0-1285 GCA_003157235.1 Methanosarcina sp. | reverse complement strand
CGTTTCCTTGGAAAGACGGATTATGTAAAAAAAAAGTGAAGATCAAATGCAAAAACAATACCAGGATTTAAGCATTTGAATCTTCACAAACTCAGAACCATTTTAAACTTATTAATTGATACAAATTTATAAAAATAATTGGATTTATTTCATTAAACCTATTCGAATGTACTGACTTTGTTAGCATTAATTTGGTATGAAAGTACATAAAATTATTTTTATCACGTACTCTTTTTGGCCTCTATTACCATAAATAGGATTACATTATTAATTATTTTTATCCGTTTATCAAATGAGAATATCTCGGTCTCAACAATTATTTCTTTCATGAATTTCTCCATTTTCTCATTTTCTTAATCTCATAAATCTCATCATTTGCTATAAGATGCCATATTATTGTGGCAATTTTCCTTGCTAGAGTAATAATTGCCTCTGCTGGATGTAATTAAAAGAAAATTATCTTTATTACTTAATAGGTTTAAAATAGTAGATAGGAAAACAAATATTCACGGTCATAAAAATATGCCAAATGTCAGATGATTTATACTTATGCTAACATATAGTTATTAAAATTTTATTATAAGGGATAATAATAATTTGAGATTCTAGGATATTAAGCATATAAAAATGGAAGAAGCAATTGATGTAGAAATACGCATGCAAACGATAAATAAACGATGGAGTCAAAGTGAACATTAAGAAGTCTAGTAACTAGAGATATTATCAAAACATCAAATAAATAAAAATGGTCGATCAAATTATTTGTTTCTTAGTTATATTTCCATTTATATTATAATATATGTATAATTAAACTATATGCATATAATATGTATAACAATATGCAATTAAAGCTTTAAAAATTAAACAAAATTTATCAAAAGTTAGAGGCATAAACAAATGGGGAAACAGTTATTTAGCAACGAAAGAAAGAAGTTGGCTATTTTGTTGGTGGTCTTTTTTTCAATTTTCGTTTTATCCGTAGCTTCGGCAGCTCCTATACAAAGTTCATCACCGAAGGCGCCATATGCATATATTACGAACGACGAAAGTAACAATGTATCGGTTATTGATACATCTACTGGCACTGTTATTGCCACTGTTGATGTAGGATCATCGCCTGAAGGGGTCACGGTCACACGTGATGGAACAAAAGTATATGTTGCTAACGAGGGCAGCAACACTGTATCTGTAATTGACACTGCCACAAAAAAGGTTACAGAGACGATAAATGTAGGATTCTGTCCTGCGGGAATTGCAGCAACTCCGGATGGAACAAAGGTATATG
>PMJC01000321.1 GCA_003157235.1 Methanosarcina sp. | reverse complement strand
TTTCTCTGTCGTAAATCTCATCTACATACTGAACTTCAAGGAAATGATTCCCACTTCCAAGAGTTCCCAACTGAGGTTTACCCCTCTTTCTAGCCTTCGTGCTAACCATGGAAGGATCGGCTCCTTCAATATAGCCATTTGCCTCACAATGTTCAACATCAGCTTCTACACCATAGCCGGATTCTACAGCCCACTTTGCACCGTGAAGAAAAGAATCATCCAGTTCCTTGTCAGAAGCCTTGAACCTACTTTTGCAACCGACACCTGAAGGCACATTATAAAATAACTCGTCAATTAAATTCTTTACACATGGAACTACGTCTTCCTTCTGAAGGTTGGTGCGAATAAGCCTTACACCACAGTTAATATCAAAGCCCACTCCACCAGGGCTGATAACTCCTTCCTCTGAATCAAAAGCTGCAACACCCCCGATAGCAAAACCATAGCCAAGGTGGGCATCAGGCATTGCCATTGAATACTTTTGAATCCCAGGTAGAGTGGCCACATTTGCAATCTGGTCAATAGTCCCAGTTTCAATGTTTTCAAGCAAATGTTTGGACACAAATAAGCGACCTGGAACTTTCATATTTGGGATATGGCCTATAGGGATATCCCAGATGTTTTCAGAAAACTTCCGAAAAATGCTTTTAACATCTGATCGTACAGTTTCTGTAGCTAATTCCTCAGTGTCTATATTTTCATTTCCTGCCATAATTAATACTCTCTGCTCCTTTACTCTTGATAGATATAAATTCTGTGACTATAATAGTAAACTCATAAATTAATTCCAATTATTAAAAATACATATATAGTTTTTAATGTAACCATTCAAATTTAAATCATCTACAAGTACATAACCACAGGAAAGCGGGACGAAAAGAAATAAATGAGAAGATTTTCTCTTCTTCACATATTTACAGTGCTTTTACTTCTTTCGATTTCGCATTTATGTTTAGCTGAGAGATGTATGGACTTGACGACAAATTCATTTTTTTAAGTTTTTAAAGTATTAATTTTTACTGTGAGGTTATAATTTACCCTTCAGCTCCCAAAGTTCTGTAAATTGCTATGGAAATTCGATTAAGATATATATATACAAGGAAGCATCCATTTTGAAGTATCGTATAATGATATCCAGCTTGGTAAACGAGGTTCAGTCGGAACATGATTAAATCAGTTTAGGATTAGAGAATTAAACTTGATCTTTTATAGTGCAGACTGGGGCAATAAGTTGTATAAATAAAGATATATTAGCACAAGAAGAATAAATGGAAAATAATAGCGATATGTATTAATAGGAATCTAAATTTCTTGTTCCCTAAATATCTAAAACGACTTGAACCTTCCAGCCATCTTCAATCTTCTCTACTTTTAACTGGTTATAGGTAACAGCCTTGATTTCGGTTTCAAATGGATGGCTCTTTGGATAAAATTTTTCTCCTGATGCCCTAGATGTGATCGAGTATTCGCAGTTCTCTTTTCTTATTCTGTCAACATAAAACTTACTAAAAACAATTTCATCAACTTCAAAGAGGTATAGATGCTCAGAAAGCCAGTCCACAATCAGAGACTCCAGATCTGGTGACTTCAAAAAAACATCTTTTACCAGCTCTCCTGAAATCTTTCTTGTATCTATCATAACATTAAACATAGCAAGAGCAGAATTTTCAAATACTTCCTCCAGGGTTTTTCCATAAGCCAGGAATTTCACATCTGCAGTGTGTTCTAGATATTCATACTGTTTTTGTTGAGACGGCATAGTTCACTATTGGATTTTGTCTTACATCAACTTATCTGCATCAGTGACCGTTTCCATGCTCAAGGAAAAATTCATGTGAATTAATCCAAAAAAACACTCAAAAAGTTAACTATTTCAGCCTGTTCCAGATATAGAGAATTCTTTGGACCGCAGTAATATGACTGGTTATAGCAATAAGGACGACAGCCCAACCCAGGATAGAAAATCCTGCAATTGAATCCAAGTAGATAAAATTAGCGAACGCAGCAAACATTACAACTACAAGACGATCTGCCCTACCCATAAGTCCTCCATAATATCTTCCAAGATTGAGGGCTTGAGCCTGGATACCAAGATAGCTAGTAAGGAGCACCCCTACAATTGCTGCAACCCCGATCTTCCAATTTACATAACCTGCAAAAAAGATGCTGCATATAATGAAGACATCTGAATAGCGGTCTATAACGTGATCCAAAAAATCACCCCTTAGGGTTGCCTTGTTAGATTTTCTTGCAATTACCCCATCAAGGGCATCAAAAATTGAGTTAAATATTACCATGATGCCTGCCAGCAAAATAAATTCCTTCGATGCAGACGAATAGTAAAAACTGATTCCTGCAAAAAAAGCACATATAAGGGAAGCTATGGAAACTGCATCAGGTGAGACCTCAGATCTGATAAATAAATCTGCAAGTGGTTCAATAACTTTTGAGGCAAAAGGTCTCAGGGTATTCAAAGCCATAGTATTCGAGATTCTTCCTTTAATTATATATCCACGATAGAAAACTATCCAAAAGCAGGCAACTAGTCTCGCACCACATATCCAGTTAGATCTGCTTATCCATATTATTCTATGTATTACCTGTTTTTGCATAGTTATGAGACTTTTTATTCTTTTCTGGATTCTTGATTAATTTCAATCGTAATGCAACAAATGATGAAGAATTTTGTCTATCCCATAAAATTTTAAAAAGAACCATAGTTTTATGCTTAAACTGTGTGCTTGATTATCCGCATACTCAATAGATAAATTTACTTATTTCCTTTCCAAAGATGCAAGCTCATATAAATATTTAATTTTGCATGACTGCTCAAGCTGTGTTGTCACTATATAAGCATCTCCAAGAGTTTGCCCAATTGCAAAAGTTCCATGACCATACACGATAGCACCTCTACGTCTCGAAAGTGCATTTGCAAGATTATCCGCAAGCTTGCGGCTACCTATGCCACCTTCGACAATAGGAATATCTACTAGAAAGTACTGCCCTTCACTGTCTACAGGCAGAATTCTCCCTACTGGACCTTCACGGAGGGATTCTACAACAGAATATTCACAGTGAGCGTGAATGATTGCAAGAGCCGAAGTCTGACGATAAATCTCTTTGTGTACAACGGATTCAGATGATGCAATAATATCCAAAGCTGAAGTATCCTGAATATCTACCTCAACGACCTTATTTCCTGTGATCTCATCAAGCGCAGCCCCAGTCCTGGTAATAAGCATTTTATCCCCAGCTCTGAGACTGATGTTTCCGAAATTGGATTCGACAAGCTTATGTTCGACCAACTTGCGCCCGTATTTTGCTATTTTCTGCCACATCCTAAGCAATATATAGATAACGAATCCATTAAGACTAATGTGCATAATTTATAGAGAAAGGCAAAAGCAAAGAGAAGCGTAATAGTTAAAACATCAACCTTGACTTCAGAAAGAGAAAGCTGTCATAAAGTTTATCTGTGAGTATTGTATTTAGATAAGTCTGCAGTCAGTTGTAACTTGCCTCGTTGGCTCAGCCCGGTAGAGCGAGTGACTTGTAATCACTAGGTCGCGTGTTCGAATCACGCACGAGGCTTCTAAAAATTTGTTCAAAGCACTTTTAATTTATTCTAACCTTATAACTCGATATCTGATTAAGGCACAAGTATCGAATAATATTCTATTGACTTTAAGTTCTCGATCACTTTTATAGGTTATTTTTCTAAAAATCCCTCCAGATTTGCCCCTACTGTATTGATTATTAGAAAAGGTATTTTCATACAACCTTCATTCTTTTTAACACGTTTTTAGACTTCACTTACAGAAGACAAAGATGGTGTGGCCGCCCACGATTTGATTTTTATAGAGAGACTATTTATGATATGGCTATATAGAATATATACAATCATGAAGTTGTGCGGAAGTATATCTTGCCTCATGGAAGTAATAAATAAACAGAAAAGCAATCTAAACTGAAAATAAACTGACTTAGTTAAAAACCATCATGTATGCATTTCTCTGTACTAGTAAGCTTGTGGATGGGGAAGTAATAGTGCAAAAAAAATAGTAGTGAAAGTTGAC
>PMJC01000411.1 GCA_003157235.1 Methanosarcina sp. | reverse complement strand
GTCGATGTTGTTGTCATCAATGATAATAGCATAGATGACACGGCGAAAATAGTAAGAAATATAGCTGCTACTAATAACCACATCAGTTTGATAGAAACTGTGGGTAATAAATTTAAGAAATCTGGGGCATTGAATACTGCATATCAAACCATCGATCTGAAACCGTATGATTATGTATTATCAGTTGATGGTGATACAGTCATAGCTTCAGATCTGGTTGAACAAGCACTAATAGAATTTCAGCTAGATCCTCTGCTTGGTGCTGTGTGCTCCCGTGCCGGTGTAGTCAAACAGGTGACTCGCGGATTTTTTGAAAAGCTAATATATCACTGGCAGTATGTAGAATATGCAGAATTCGATCGAAGTCGAATTGGACAGGGTACAAGTATTAAAGTCGCGCACGGTATGTGCACAGTGTACAAGATCGAAGCGATAAAAGCAGTTATGTCAAGACGTAGAACTGCTGGGAAACCGGATTGCACTGTATACGATGTGCATAACATCACCGAAGACTATGAGCTGACGGTGACTTTGAAAGAACTAGGTTACCATATTGCTGCAGGCTTTGGGATGTATGCCTGGACAGATGTTCCATTAAAGCTAGCAGATTTGTGGAAACAGCGGGTTCGCTGGCTTCGTGGTGGAATTGACACCTTATGGGAACATGGCTGGAATAGAAGCACCAGAAAAGACATCCTTAACACCGTATTATTCTGGATTATGTTGTCGATCCAGGGTATTTTGCTAGATTATACCTTAGAAGACATTATAAGAGGTGTCTATCATTTGAATATGATGTTCATTCTTGTAATGTGTGTAATGTACGTGGACTGCATCTATACACTGCGATACGTACAAAATCCTAAAAAATGGGACTATATCGTAAGATTGACATTTATCCCGCAATTGCTGTATGCATGGTTTACTATTGCTCAGCTAGTCTATGCATACTATCTCTTCCTCTTTAACCCGAATCAGGAATGGTAACATGTTGTTAATGCAATACCTACAAATGATTGTCACAGTAATAGTTTCGGGAGGTATCACCGTGAAACTATCGAAGGACATATACAAAACAAGAGAAAAACAAAAAACTCGAAAGGGATTATTAAAATTAAACTGGACGATCCCTAATATCGAAAATGTAATCGAAAATAAATTCTTCCGATAATAGCATACCTTAAGAAATGGAGGAAATGAAAATAAATTCATCACCGAAATAAGCACTTGAGAATATTAAGAGTTCATACTGATTTGTTATTATTCCAAGTCCAAAAAGTTCAAGTCATCTCTATCATCTTTTGTGTGACCACATTTAATTTCGATCGCGGAAATATCATCGATATTTTTGCAGTCTCCATAAATGCCAAAATTTATGGTTGACAACGTATAAAATTGAGTCTTGATGTTGACAATTTTCATCATTTTCAAGGCAGGTTTCGTGAAAAGTTGAGTAGTCTTATCCATCAACCTCATAAGAGATTAGTCCTAAAAAATAAGTATTAAGGTAATATGCACTGATTTCACGTTTTTAGGCAAAAGAATCAATAAAAACAGCTTTTAATTTCTTCGAAGCCAATGCAAAATCTATAAACTAGAGCATTTCTGTAAAAGAAAAAGACTATTTTTATATACCCAGGACCTCTATGATGTAGGGATGTCTGATTAGCTCTCCCTTGAGCCTTCATCAGCCACCGTTAAAGAACAATAGAAAGCCATTTACAAGAACAGACTTCTATAAAGGGTTTACTATTTATATTAAGTTAATACTATCTAGTATTATGCAAAAAATTTATCCTAAATAAAATCTAATTATAATAACTAGGTATTTAGTACCTTGAAGTAGACTTTCCAGCAGGCTACAGGCATATCTTAACCTGCAGATCATAAGATCAACTTTTTGACATATAAGATCACCCTGATAGCTAAGCTAATATAGCCGACAGTTAAGTAAATCAGCCCACATAGATTTGTCATTAAATCCAATAAAGATGGCTATTAATGTTCTTTAGCCCAATCGAAATAGTTACCTAACTTTTAAAAAATAGTAGTGGCCAAGTAGGCAAACAAATTTTATATCTGTGTACATTTACACAGAATGTTGAATTATTCATTGAAAGTTAGATTGAATATCAACTACTATCATATTAAGAAAATGGATCAGTAAAATTTAAAAAGACTCTTTTTGGTAATAATATTCCATCAGTTTTTTATCCTATAGTCAATAAAATTTGATCCCAGCAACACAATTGTGAAAACACGATAAAAATTGCATATCGGAAATAATGTCTTCCAAAAAGATTTAAGTGCAATTTGAAGCTGATTTTAACCTTCAAATGCATCCTTTACTTTCTCAAAAAGACCCTTGGATTTCTTTTGTTTCTCTTTTAATTTTTCATTAAGATCTCTGTCACTTCCTTCGGATCTTTTACCATCGCTCAGGTACTCAAACTGACGGAGAAGTTCTTTCTGTTCAGAAGTAAGTCTGGTGGGAGTTTTGATTATAACTCTGACGAGCTGATCACCTTTTCCATGCCCATGCAGATACTGGATTCCCTTATCTTTAAGCCTGAAAACAGAATGAGTTTGAGTTCCTGGAGGGATATTCATCTTAACCTTACCATAAAGGGTATCGACCATCACATCCCCTCCGAGTGCAACCTGGGAGAAGGAGATTGGAAGTTCGGNNCCGCTTGAAATACCTGTGTTCCATTAAATGGATGACAACATAAAGATCACCAGCTAGTGCACCTGGTTCTCCTGCATCGCCTTCCCCACTAAGCCTAAGGATCATTCCTGAATCTGCTCCTGCAGGCACGTTTACTGTTATCGTTTTCTTATTTCGAACTCTACCTGCCCCTTTGCAAACGGAGCACGGAGACTCAATAATCTGGCCCCTGCCATGACAGGTACTACATGTATTGGTGCTTACAAACTGCATACCCAAACCGGAGCGAGTAGTGCGGACCTGACCTGTTCCACCGCATGTGGGACATCGTTTTGGGCTTGTACCTTCTCTAACTCCAGTACCATGACAAGTTGAACATCTTTCAGTCCTTTGGATATCAATATCCTTGTGGATCCCAAAAGCAGCCTCTTCAAAGGTAATATAAAGATCATATTGGAGATCAGATCCTTTCCTTGGACCCATAGGACCTCTTCTGCTGCCTCCGAAAAACATTTCAAAAATATCCCCAAATCCACTAAAGTCAGCACCCCGGAATATATCTTCTGCACTGTATTGCCCATCTATCCCAGCGTGCCCAAAACGATCGTACTGAGCTCGTTTCTCAGGGTCTGAAAGAACTGCATAAGCCTCG
This sequence comes from Methanosarcina sp., assembly GCA_003157235.1. Taxonomy (GTDB): domain Archaea; phylum Halobacteriota; class Methanosarcinia; order Methanosarcinales; family Methanosarcinaceae; genus Methanosarcina. The sequence continues at coordinate 1,399 of PMJC01000411.1, read as the reverse complement.
GAGATTTCTTTAAACTTTTCTTCAGCCCTAGGTTCCTTGTTCCTGTCAGGATGATATTTCAGTGCAAGTTTCCGATAAATCTTCTTTATATTCTCAACTGAGGCGTCTTTAGACAATCCGAGAATTTCGTAGTAATCACGTGTCGTAGCCATCAGGATTCCCTGTAATTTTTAAAAATTAAGGATTCAAAATTTGCAAACAAATTCCAACCAGGCCTGTGAATCTCCAGGCCTGCAATCACGGTTAATTCTTCTCTGTTTATTTACGCTTTTCGTCGTCAACTACCTCATAATCGGCATCAACTACAGTATCATCAGGATCTTTTACATCGGCAGTTTTTTCTCCGCCTGCTGTTTGTTGAGATTGTTCCTGATCTTTCTGGTAAAGCGCCGTGGAAATTGGGTACACAGCTTCTTGAAGAGTTTCAGTTTTTGCCTTAATAGCTTCGATGTCCTTGCTTTCAAGAGCTTTTTTAAGATCTTCTATTGCAACATTTACCTTTGACTTCTGATCTTCTGTAGCTATGTCCTTAGCATCTTTCAAAGTTTTTTCCGAAGCATTGACTAGGGCTTCAGCATTGTTTCTAGTCTCGACTTCTTCCTTACGCTTTCTATCTTCATCAGCATGCAATTCTGCATCTTTGATCATACGCTCGATTTCAGAGTCTGTAAGCCCACCTGGCTTTTGGATAGAAATAGACTGCTCCTTACCGGTCCCCAGATCCTTTGCACTCACATGCAGGATTCCATTTGCATCGATATCAAAAGTGACTTCAATCTGCGGAATGCCTCTTGGAGCAGGAGGAATGCCACTAAGAATGAAGCTTCCGAGGGTCTTGTTCTCAGAAGCAATTCCTCTTTCTCCCTGAAGAATATGAATTTCTACTGAGGGCTGATTATCAGCTGCAGTTGAGAATATCTGGCTTTTCTTGGTGGGAATTGTTGTATTTCTTTGGATCAAGGGAGTAGATATCCCTCCAAGAGTCTCAATTCCTAAAGAAAGGGGAGTTACGTCAAGAAGCAGGATATCTTTGACTTCGCCACCGAGCACACCAGCCTGAATCGCTGCTCCTATTGCAACAGCCTCATCAGGATTAATGTTCTTGTAGGGTTTTTTGCCTGTAAAATTCTCCACAAGCTCGACTACAGCAGGCATCCTTGTTGCACCTCCGACCAAAATCACTTTGCCAAGATCATTGGGAGTCAGCTTTGCGTCGCTAAGAGCCTGGCGCATCGAAACTAGAGTTTTTTCAAGGAGGTCTTCTGTCATTTTTTGAAACTGGGCTCTAGTTAGATCGACATCAAGGTGTTTTGGTTCTCCATCCGGGCCAACTGTAAGAAATGGAAGATTGATATTGGTACTCGCAACTCCAGAAAGTTCAATCTTGGCTTTTTCTGCA
>PMJC01000048.1 GCA_003157235.1 Methanosarcina sp. | reverse complement strand
GTATTGGTTATAACCACGAAATTTGTTATCTTCCTACTCCTCCATCCATTTTTGATTTAAAATTTCTATAGCATATATAAGTGGTATAGAAATTTTCGATAAACTAAAATTCTGAGTTGATTGTCTATAGCTATAAAGGTACAATTACTTACNNGATGATGATGATGATGATGATGACGATGATGATGATGATGATGAAAGTATTATTTTATTCTGCTGGCTGTCTGTCAATCTCATTGTTATTAGTATTATGTTTATTATTATTATTATTATTATTATTATCGAAGTTCTTCCTAAATTTAACATTTATCTTTTTCTAAAAAAGTAACTCAGATTAATTTTATGTAATATTCGTTATTCTGTAGTGCCATGTTAGATAGTTGATATTTCCAGTATTAAGTTTCCAATTAGAAATGATTGCATTCTCATGCATTGGAGCAGTTATACTATAACCATCAAATTGCAGAACAGAAAGACAGATGAGATGACTTTCAATTCATTTGTCGAAATATAAGATAATAATGAGAGAATTCATCTCATTGTCTAAATGATCGATTTTCTAGAGGATCGTTAATTACTTGAAAGATCAATATAAATATAAATTCCCACAAAGAGAAAAAATAAACGGTAAATCAGAATTCTCTGATCTATACATAGACTAAATAACAGAAAATAAATATTAATAATTGTGGAACGGCAATCAAAAAAGAATATTAAGAGATAGAGTGCAGATTTTGCACAAAGTTATGCACGCTACCAAATCAAGCGCATTAAAAAAGATTGAAGGAAAGCTTTGAAGATTTGTGTTTACTGATACCCTTATAAAGTCATTTCGAATATATACCCGCGCAAGTTTATTTAATTCGGAATTTTCCAGGTACGCAATCCTTAAAGAGGAATCAGTTCTACAAGTAATCCATCTTCAAATGGATATCTTTCAACAATGAGAATCTTGGCTCCAAGTGATTTTAATTTTTCTTTAATCTCTTCCTTTAGCTCTTCAAGAACCCACCAAGCTATTTCTATTCTCTCTTTTTTTACTTCAAACAATTCTACAGGAATTCTCATATCATCCACGATTTTTTTTGCAATTTTGTGGTTTCCGTATTCAATAATTCCATATACTAGAGTACCGTCTTCTGTGATTTCATCAAACTCTCTTGCCATATTCTTTGCAATTCGCTGAAACCTTTTACGCAGCTGGACTGCATCCTTATGGGTTGAAGAACAAAAATGTACTTTTTTGCATATGGAGAGAGTAGTTTCAGCATATTTATCGGAACCTGCAACTGCGTTGGATGTGTCTGATTCAAGGAAAAAACCGTTTTTTAGGAGAGCTTTTGAATTATTGTCGGAAAACTCCAATTCATTCAGGTTAAGGAAAACTCCCATGTATTCTGCAAAAGCTGCAACTTTTTCTGCTCCTTCAATGGAAGGAACCTCAATTCCAGTGTCTATACCCAATTTTTTTGCATTTTGTAAGCTATCCACATAAGGACTGTGTTTTAGATCTCCCCAGATTGCTTGTGGTGGATGTAAACGAATTTCATCAAGGCCTGCGTCAGCAAGTTTTTTAAGTATCTGTCTGTCAGGACTCAGAGAAGTGTAGAGGTGAATATGATGATCCTGTCCGAAAGAAGATTTCAGAATTCGAATGTAGTGTAGGACTTTTTTTATTTTCAGAAGTGGTTCGCCACCTGTAATTCCAGTCCCAAGGGCATCCATGAGCTCAGCTTCCTTAAGTATGTCTTCATCGCTTTTTATTGGTCTCTCGTTTGCAAAAACAAGATCTTTTCCACGTTTTTCGTCGGAAAGTGGGCAGTAAAAACAGCTTTTTGGGCAAAGGCCTGTTACAAAGAGTACCATTGTTGCCCCCTCCTGGCATAGCCTGCAGCCTTTGGAAAGGTAACTACTAAAAGAGCCAGTCTCGTATTCAGTGCGCTTTTCCATACCTGAGTCTCCATATTCTTTTTTTATATATAAGATTTGTTGGTTTTCTGTCATTAAGTGGTTGATGTTCTTATAATTAGATATCCAATTTAACGAAAGTTTGCGTTTTCATTCACTGAAGCAGATATGCTCTAACTAACATAATTGAAGCGCGGAACAAAAAAAATCGCAAAATGGTACTAAGTGTATTTCGGGAATAAAATCAACTAAATGGTAGTGGAAAATCAGCTTTTTTTTGGTTATATATACCTGAATGAGGAAAATTTAATTAAAGAAACCATATATCTCAGAAACATATAATTAGGTATCAAAGATTTATTGATGTTAGAAAAGATCTGATATGTATCTGTTTTCGGTTGCAAAGGGTGTGGAAAATACAAGAATATCTTTACTGTGAGCGCAATTTATGAGAAAAACGAGCTTGCAAAAATCGACAAAAAATTTACTATATGCATGGAATATAATGATGAGTGCATGAACAAATACATCATCCATATGGAAAAAGGTGCTTATCGTGGAGAAAATTCTGGTGAAGAGAAAAGTCATAGACATTTCAACTCCAATTTCTCCTTTTATGAAAATCTTCCCAGGAGACCCAGAACCTATAATTGAGAGTATCTGTATTCTTGAAAACAAAGGCTGTATGGTATCTAGGTTGAGTTTTGGGAGTCATACAGGCACGCATGTAGATGCTCCTTCTCATGTCCTGAGCAATGGCATACCTGTTGATAAATTGAAACTGGAGAGCCTGATGGGAATGGCATTAATTTTCGATTGTTCTTCAATGAAAGGTCCACTGACCGCCGATATTCTTGAAAAAGCTTTCCAGAATGCAGGGGTTTCTGAAGATATCTCAATTCTACTTCTGAAAACAAAAAATTTGTCTCGTAAACAAAAAGGTTCTGAAGATATAAGTTATAAAAATAAGGATTCCGGGGAAAAAAAGTTTGGCTCTACATATCTTGATGAAAGTGCAGCATCATGGATTGTTGAAAAGAAGTTTAAAACTATTGGAATAGATAGCTTTTCCATAGATAGTGTTCATTCCAAAATTCTGCCTGCTCACAGAATACTCCTTTCAGGAAACGTAAACATAGTGGAATGCCTAGAGCTCAGTTTAGTGGAGGTAGGGATTTATTTCTTCCTGTGCTTGCCTCTGAAAATTGAAGATTGTGACGGCGCACCTGCAAGAGCTTTATTGATATCTCAATCCTGATTTAAAATGTAAGTAATTGACTAAACTGGTTCCGAAAGTACTCTCTCCATTCCAGTTGGCTATGAATGCGATTATTTCATTAAT
>PMJC01000409.1 GCA_003157235.1 Methanosarcina sp. | reverse complement strand
ATTCGGTGTTCTTCAGGCTGTACCGTGGTTAAAGCACTCTCTGTATGATTGGTCTAAGATAGTTACCCGTAAATAAAGTACGTTAACCTATTACTTTCTCCAGCGCGTTAGTTATAGTTTTCGTTTTGAAATCTCCGTCAGTTTTTGGAACATACGAATGGAAAAAAACGTACAACCTGAAGCAAGAGGATCTCGTGACGGGGAGAATACTTCTTCCTTGGTACCCGGTCCAAAACGATCCGGTTCTTTCAGTCTCCTCCCTCAATGGAGCTTCGTGGGTTCTTTCCGAAGAATAGGGTGTTTGATAATTATGACTAAAATCGAAATAGATGCTGAAATGGATAAATCCCATGTCACAATGATAGCTGCAACGATGAGACCACTTGTGAAAATGATGACTAATTAAAAGTTAAATCATGTGCTAAACTGTTTAGATACATGAAAATACCAGTTTACATTGAGAAAAGTATTGTTATTCCATTGCGCGAATACACTGGTATACATTGCTTGGCGCACACCATAAGGCTATTTGTTTGCAACGTATACCAGATATGCTTAATTTTTAAGCTCTATTTTAAGTTCTCTATTTTGAATTACTAGTGTTGAATCATTCCTATAGCTAATTTTAGGACTAAAACTAGTAGAAATCAGTAAAACAATAAAAACCAGATATCATATACCACAAAATGAAAAGCATAGAAAAACGCATAAAGATTTGATTTTAAACAAACCCATTTATTTTTAGTCCAACTTGCTTTTTTGCTTGCAACTATGGTAATTAATTTTGACGAAAACGGTAAATGAGTACTGTTTTGAAGATCAATATAATTAATTTAAGCTTTGAATCACAGGAAAGGGGATTCAAATTATTTTATTATTTTTTGATATCTTTTTTCCACAGCATTTTTGCTTTTTGTGGTTACAAAANNTTTAATCGCTTGGCTTTATACTATTTTGGAGCTGATTTTTAGAATACGGTGAATCATAAGGATTCCTGCCCTGGCAATCACAGTTAACTTTACATTCACAGTCGCAGTTAACCTTACAAAGGTTACAATCGCAAACATCAGCTTTTACGAAACCGTGACTGTTATTTTGTCCAAAATTCCTAGCGGACAATCCGATGACAGGCTTCGAGATATCTCCTGTCACATTAAACAGGTCTAATGATATTGGCCATTTTTTTCCAACTCCGATTTTAGAATTTTTGTCTGCAACTCCGTATACTGGTGATTTCATTTTGTATGGCTGCCAACATTCGGCCCTATCAAGCGCAACAGCAGACATTTTAGTCTGTGCACCATTACCTAAAATGTCAAGTATAATTACAGCCCAACAATAACATCCTCAGGCTTGTACGCCATCCACGTGAGGAGACATCCGCCACCGCAGAACTCCCACCTATTGCAGTCTTTGCATTTCTGGCTCGGATATGACGTTATGCGATCATAGATTTTCGTTACAGCAAGAGTATTTAAAGTTTCCAACAACGAAGAGAGATCGGTGAAATCTTTGCCAAAACGTCCAATTGGATAATCGGTCAATCCATTGCAGATTGCCATCGCACCGTTGCAATCAAAGATTATTCCAGATCTTTTTTGCAGTTGGCATGTCGTATCTATCTGCCCCTTATTAACTAAATATAAATATTAATAAGTATAGTGAACAAATTTAGCCTTTATTCACACACTTGACTAAATTCTGACCAACATATAAATCCCTCTAAGTGTGAAACAAATTAGATGTTTAAGGCACCCATTTTAGTTTCGTATGAGTTCAAGCATGCATAAGATTTAAGCTGGAGATGATCTAAAAAAGATGAATTACCTTTCTTTAAGGTCAGATTTCCGTAAACTACACGGGACCTGAAGAGAAATATTTTTGTTCTTCCTGTTACATTTTGAGGCATGAAGCAAAAACCGGAAATTTGAATAAATGTTTTCTAAGTGGAAAATCTAAGTTTTAGAAAGTATGATTTTACTTATCTTGATACTTCAAGATGATTATATAGAAATTTTTGAGAATTTCGATGAACCTCTGATTTTCATGAGTCATTTACATGCCATTTACAGGCATATGACAAAATTTAAGGGTTTATCTATAATCCTCTATTAATGGTCAGAATTTCTTTTCAATAACTTGGGGCCAGAATAACANNNAAAAAGCTGGTAGAATCGAATGAAAATTAATGATAACTGTGTAGGATGCGGTCAGTGTGTTTCTTTTTGCAATCAGGGAGCAATAAAGGTAAAAGGAAAGGCAAAAGCTACTGCTGCCTGTATAGGATGTGAGATATGTTTTCTGTACTGCCCGGTTAAGGCTATAGAGGTATCTGTGTGAAAGCGATTATTATTGGCGCCGGTTTAGGAGGGCTCTTAAGTGCCGCCAAACTTTCACAGGTAGGATACCAAGTAGAAGTTTTTGAGAGACTTCCAATCACTGGAGGAAGATTTACAAATCTCAATTACAGAGGCTTCCAGCTTTCCAGCGGAGCTTTACATACACTTCCTCATGGACCCACAGGACCTTTAACCCAATTTTTAAAGGAAGTAAATGCTGATGTGCAGATTATTCGATCAGACCAGCCAACCATACGCATACCTCTAGAAAAAAGTAATCCTAATTACAGGAAAGGCTTCAAGGACATTTTTTTCAACAAGTTTTTCACACCTCTTTCAAATAAAGACCGCCTGAAAATTGCTCTACTTATTGTGAGTACGAGAAAAAACCGCCCTGAGGGAAGCAATTTGAAAACGTGGATCAGGAATCAATTTAATGATGAATGGCTTTTGAGACTTGCAGACTCCTTCTGCGGCTGGTCCCTTAACCTAAAAAGTGACAGTGTCCCTTTGGAAGAATTTTTTGAAATGATTGAAAACATGTATAGATTCGGTGGTCCAGGCGTACCGATTGGAGGCTGTAAAGGAGTTATAGATGCCCTAGAAACTGTAATTGTTGCAAATGGTGGAAGGATTTATAATNNATATGAAGCAAATCTGATCATCAGTAATCTTGGCCATGTAGCAACTGCCTTTCTTTGCAGTGAAGCTCTTCTAGATAAAACATACTCAAGTTACCTCAAAATGCTTGAGATCCTAAAGCCCTCTGCTGGAATAAAGATTTGCCTTGCAGCAGATGAGCCTCTGATAAGGCATTCCGGAATCCTGCTAACTCCATATGCAAAAAGGGTAAATGGAATTAATGAAGTTACGCATGTTGACCCAAATTTGGCTCCACCGGGCAAACACCTTACAATGTCCCACCAGCACATAGCCCCTGAGAATCTGAAAAATCTAAGAGTTGAAATCGAATTAGGTCTTGAAGATCTTAAAGAAATCTTCCCAGGCAAAAAATATGAAGTTTTACTCATTCAGTCATACCATGACGGTTGGCCTGTGAATAGGGTAGCCTCAGGCATGGATCCAGGTAATGAGACCCCTATTCCGGAACTTTACGTAGTAGGAGACGGCGCAAAAGGAAAAGGAGGCATCGAAGTCGAAGGAGTAGCATTAGGAGTGGCTGCAACCATGAAGAAAATCCTCAGCTGAATTTAAGGATGAAGCAAATTCAACAGGTGTTTTACCATTCAACCAAAAAATTCCTACTTTGTTACTTACACAAAAAATGTTTTCATTCCTGTAACCAATATGTGCAGGAATTGCTGCGCTTACTGTGGCTTCAAACGGAAACCAGGCCAACCAGATGCCAGGCTAATGAGACCCGACGAAATTATACCGATTCTAAAAAATGGGGTAAAAGCAGGGTGCACTGAGGTTCTTTTTACTTATGGGGAGTATCCAGAGGAGGTGTCAGGATATAAAAAATTACTTAAAGAGCTCGGTTACTCCTCTACTCTGGAATACCTACTCTTTCTTTGTGAAACAGCAATAGATTTAGGAATCCTTCCTCATACGAATGCGGGGATTATGAACCGCTCAGAACTTGAAACATTAAAACCTCTGAACGCTAGCATGGGGCTGATGCTTGAGAGTACGGCAACCCTTGTTGCCCATGAAAACTGTTGTGGAAAAGCTCCAGAACGCAGGCTTCATACAATTCGAGAAGCGGGAAAACTTCAGATTCCCTATACTACTGGCCTCCTAGTAGGGATCGGAGAGAAGCGGGAGGACAGAATTAAATCCCTAGAGGTTATTGCAGATCTTCACAGGGAATATGACCATATCCAGGAAGTTATTATCCAGAACTTTGTCCCAAAACCAGGGACGCCCATGGAAAACTTTCCTGAGCCTACAGTCGAAGAAATTATTGATACGGTGCTTCTTGCCAGACAGATCCTTCCATATGATATAGCAGTTCAGGTGGCTCCAAACATCATTGATCCAAAATCCCTTATCGAAAAAGGGGCAACGGATTTGGGAGGCATATCTCCTTTGACCATAGACTGGATCAACCCTGAAGCCAAATGGCCGGGATTAAAGGACCTTCAGGATAATCTTGGGGCCATCATGCTAAGGGAACGCTTACCAATTTATCCACAGTACATTAAAAAAAAATGGTACTCAAAAAGAATAGGCAAGTTGATCAGACACCTGTCTGACACGCAAGGTTACCGGAAACAACCCTTACCAAGAGCCTGGGGAGGAATTAATAATTAACAGCAGAATTCCAGAAGACCTGATAGAACGCGTATACCAGGGAAAGAGCACAAAAGAAGATGCACTTCTTCTCCTTAAGGTACCTCATTTAGAACTTTTCATGTTTGCGGACGAACTTCGCTCTCGTACTGTAGGAGATACAGTTACCTACGTAGTAAACAGGAACATTAATTTTGCCAGCAAATGTTTGGGAACATGTGGATTCTGCGCATTTAAGAACAAGGATGGATATATACTAACTATTGAAGAGATTATGGCAAAGGTTAGAGAAGCAAAGCAGGCTAATGCAACTGAAGTCTGTATCCAGGGGGGACTCCTTCCTAATGTAGGCATCGACTTTTACCTTGAGATCGTAGAATCCATAAAAGCTGAATATCCTGAAATACACATCCATTCTTTTTCGCCAATGGAAGTATACCATGCCGCCCGCATCAGCGGAATTACGGTAAAAGAAGCCCTTTTCAGATTAAATAAAAGTGGCCTTGACACTATGCCTGGGACTGCAGCAGAAATCCTTTCTGAAAGGGTGCGGAGGATTATCTGTCCAAATAAACTGGGGACAAGGGAATGGATCGAAGTTATCAAGCAAGCCCATGCTGCAGAAATTCCTACTACTGCAACCATGATGTATGGACATATTGAAACCCCTGAGGAAAGAATCGAGCATATACTGATCATAAGGGAAATTCAGAAAGAAACAGGCAGGATTACAGAATTTGTGCCCCTACCGTTCATGCCCTACAATAATTCTTTAGGGAAAAAATTAATGGAAGGAGGCAGATATGCCACCTCAGGCCTTGAAGATTTAAAAACCTATGCTCTCTCTCGAATCCTCTTAAATGGGCACGTGGATAATATTCAGGCAAGCTGGGTAAAGTTAGGGAAAAAGCTTGCCCAATTTGCTCTTTGCTGCGGAGCTAATGACCTAGGTGGTACCCTTATAGAAGAGAACATTTCCAAATCTGCAGGAGCCTTGAACGGGGAATGGATCTCAAAAGAAGAACTTGAATGGATGATACATGAAGCTGGCAGGACTCCAAAAGAAAGAACTACATTATACAAAGGAGTTCATAAACTGGCTGTTGCAAATTCAAAAAAGATACCGAGATGTTGAATCTCAGAATGAGATCATCCATCGGGAATAGATATAAATGCACCAGCTAAAACAGGAATGATCATAATGTACATGAAAAAGAGACATCTATACTAATGATGTCGTTGACAGAGCAAATGAGGAGAGGTACACCAAAGAAAATGCTTTTTTTATACTGCTTGAAGGAAGTCCATTTGAGCTTTTTGAACTTGCAGATACACTATGATTTCAAGCCATATGGTATTGTTAGTTATGTCTCATATAGGGACATATACATTTGGCGAATGCAGGAAACTGTGGATTCTATGCCTGCAAGACGGAAAGATTATATTAAAATTGAGGTTGGGAGATATTCTCACAAAAGTAGGTGAAGCAAGAAAAGCCGAGGTTGCCTAGATATGTATGGAAGGAAGATATACCCGATATTGACATTGGATTCTATCTTGAGACTGTAGAAACGAGATTTATCCCCTCACATGTACCTCAGATGATATTTTTTCCAAGAAAATTAGAAGATTATTTGTCCTGGAAAAATCAAGACCCAGAAATGGATCAATATCACAACTTTGGTGCATAAGATTGAAATTTCCACCAATGTAACCATCATGTACGGACATTTAGAGACTGTAGAAGAATATCTAGACCATATAATTATTATCCACAAAATCAGAAAGAGACCTGAGGATTTTTCAGAAATAATCTCCATGTCTTTTTTCCTAGAATAAACGAATGGATAAAAAATGCTGGTATAAGGAAAGTTCACCAGTAATGGACTTGAAGATCTGCATCTCATAACTATTTCCAGCATATTCCTCACACCCATTTGAGTAACATTCAGGACCCATGGGTTAAGATCTGGAAAAATTTGTTTAGGTAACCTGAAATGTGAGCAAATTATATGAAATTACGCTTATGGTGAATAAGATCTCAACAACATCCTGAGGGATCCATAGAGGATGTTTATTCCTACAGAGTTTGAATGGTTGAAAAAAAATGCAGGAAAAATTCCTATTCATAGGGAAATTCTTTAAGGATATTTAACCCCCAATTATCCGGAGAAGAGGATTCACTTTCGGATTGTTGAATAACCAGAGTAAGTACCAGGGAGTAAGAAAGATCGAAAATAAAAGTTTTCCGAAGGTTAACAAATCCCTATTTTAGGAGTCAAGATGAAAGCAGTAATTCCCTATAAAAAAGCCAGTGCAAAGTCCCGATTGTCCTCGGTCCTGAGCCAGGAAGAAAGGGAAGAATTTGTGGAAATCATGCTGAATCAGGTAATAGACTCAGTTCGAGAAGCTGGGATAGAAAATATCGATATCCTTAGTCCTTCAATGTACGGCCTTGAAAACATGACGAAGGCCCGAGTTCTCCTAGATAAAAGCGATTTGAATGAGGCTCTCAACATGTATCTTGGACAAGCAAAGGAGCCAACACTTATTGTTATGGCTGACCTGCCCCTTCTTTCCCCAAAACATATAAAAGCGATAATTTCAACAAAAGAGGATGTATGTATAGTCCCAGGAAAGGGAGGGGG
>PMJC01000124.1 GCA_003157235.1 Methanosarcina sp. | reverse complement strand
TGCACAGTTCGACGTTCTCAAGTTCAACAACAGACTCCTCTATATCCCTGGGATTTGCTATGTCGATAAGGAGGAGTTTGCGGCTTCTGTTCTCTAGAGCTTTTTCAACAATTTCCCTAGTAAGAATGTAATGTGGAGCGCTAGTACCACTGATTACAACATCAGCATCTATAAGGTAAGTTTTGACATCATCAAGTCTTACTGCATGTCCTCCAAGTTCATACGCAATTTCTTCAGCTTTCTTGAATGTGCGGTTAGCAATGTATATTCCTTCAATATCTTTTTCAGCCAGAGCCTTTGCAACAAGAATTCCTATTTCCCCTGCACCTATTACGAGCACGGATTTTCCTGTAAGCCCTTCGAGAATCTCCTCTGCCAGATCCACAGCAGCAGAACCTATGGAAACCGAACCTTTGTTAATTTTGGTTTCATTCCGAATTCGTTTTCCAACCTGAATAGCCTTTTCAAAAGCAGTATCCATTATTTTCCCAGTAGTCCCCGCTTTTTTGGAATAGGCATAGAGGTCCTTCATCTGGCCAAGAATTTGGTCCTCCCCTACGATCATTGATTCAAGGCCTCCTGCAAGTCTTAGAAGNNCTGCTTTTGGGGGAAACAACGTAGATTTCAACACGATTACAGGTTTTCAAGACAACACATTCGTGAACAAACTCATGCCTGTACAGGTTATGGAGCATACTGTCCAGATCACCGTGCCAGGCTGACTCCATTTCCTCAACTTTTGCTTTTTTATGGGATATAATCATACTTGAAATTTCGGTCACAGAGAGCCTCCAGATAGGATAAAATACAGGAAATAAAATATTTACATAAGAAGTGGTAAATTAAACTTTATCCAGGAATCGTTAGCCTTTTTTCATCAAAGAAATTTCTATTTGTAAAATTATTATATTCATGAACATTTTATCTCAGAATAATTTATTTATGAATATTCTATTTGCAGAATATAATTAATTTATGCACATTTCTATTTGTAGAGTAATGATTTTCTATAAAAAGTCCTGCATTTACTACCAATATCTACTTGTCGGAATCTTCTAGACAATGAGAAATTAGATCGTATGCCGCTTCAGCTGCTTTTTCATTAGATTCATTAAATCCTTTCCAAACATTCTCGCTTTCCAAAATATTCCAGAGGATTTCTTTCCTTTTTTTTTGCTCTGTTATATGCTTTTTGAGATAGCTCCTGAGTTCGTTCTGAAGCTGGATCATATCGAAATATGCAGGAGTTATCAGGCTTTCTATCTGTTTGCGGGTATATTTGGAGACTGCAGGACTGTGTCCAAGAGTAGAAATCCCTATTATAAGGTCTCCTCTTTTTATGACTGAAGGAATTACGACACTACCTAAAGCATTTACCTGATTTATCAAAATATCGCTTTCAAGTGCTATATCAGTGATTTTTTGGTTAAGTTTCAAATTGTTAGTTGCAGGAATGGCGATTAAGGCCCCATAAATGATTTTTCGGAGTTCAAAATCTGAAGCTGTTAAAATGTCAAGTCTGACAAGTCGAACTTGTCCCGAAGCTTCAAGTTCCTGCAACCGCTGGGAGAATTCAATACTTACAATAAGAGTGTCTGCACATCCACAGAAAAGTTCAGCTTTGCGTTCCCCAACGGAGCCACCTCCAAAGATGATAATCTTTCTGCCAGAAAGATCAATCATGAGAGGAAGAAAATTATTCTTTTTAGCCAATTTCAAAAACCTCATGAGAAAATATTTAAAGATATTACTTCACAGCTTGACACCTGTTTTCTTAAACTCCCGCTCACTGAAGAATAGAGTATATTCCTTAATTCCGGTAGCTTCTGAAATCCTAAAAGCTAATTTTTCACAATCTTCATGAGTGTACGAATGAACCATAGTGAACAGATTATACGGCCAGTCAGAATAGCGCGGGCGCTCATAGCAGTGAGTAACTTCAGAAAATTCTGCCATTATTGCCCCTACCTTTTCTATTTGCTCGTTGGGAACATTCCAGACACACATAGCATTGGATGTGATTCCTAGTGCTCGATGGCCTATTGAAGCTGCAAAACGTCGGATTTTCCCAGCTTTCTGAAGGTTTTTAAGCCTATCAACAACTTCCTGCTCACTTGTTCCAAGTTCAGCAGCAAGATGCCTGAATGGAGAATGAATTAGTGGAATCCCATCCTGCACAAGTTTGAGCATTTCTACATCCGTTTTATCCATCTTTTTTCACCTGATATCAAATTTTACATTTATTTTGAAAAGACGCTTAGTAGGGAGGTTTAATAGTGGACAGCCTGTTTTTTCCCGAATATTGGAAATGATATCTTCAAGTCTATCTTTATCAGGAGCAGAAAGTGTAAACCAGAGATTATACTTTGCAGCACTTCGGAGGTAATTATGGGAAACTTCAGTGTACTCATTAATGAAATTCGCAACTTCTTCAATCCGAGTTTCGGATACCTGCAGAGCCACAAGAGTGCCTACTCCCCCCATATTTCTAGTGCTGAGGATAGGTCCTATACGTCTTACAGCTCCTTTCATATTGAGTTTACGCAGCCTTTCAAGAATCTCGGTTTCAGAAAGATTTAGCATTTTACCTAACTCTTCAAAAGGCTCGACTTCTAAGGGAACCTCCTGCTGAATCAGGTTCAGAATTCTCTTATCTGTCTCATCAATTTCAAGTTCAGAAATTTCCTCGCCATAAGATTCCATTTTAAAGTTGAAATCGGTCTTCTTTTGCTGGAGCCGACTATCGCAATCTTCAAGTTCAATCATTCAGATCACTTATTTTTCCAGGACTATAAACACAGTAGGGCTCTTCATCAAGATAATCACCTGTAGCAGCATATGCTCTTGCTCTGCAGCCAGAACATACTGTTTTATATTCACATATGCCGCATTTACCCTTCAGTTCTTCTGGGTCTCTTAGTTTTCTGAAGACCTCCGAATTTTTCCAGATATCTCTGAAAGGTTGCTTCCTGATATTGCCAGCAAGTACTGGGAAGTAGCCGCAGGGGTAGACATCACCTACGCTGGATACGAAACAGAAACCTGTCCCTCCGAGGCAGCCTTTTGTCATTGCTTCGTAACCGTGAGTATTCACCGATATTTCGATTCCTTCCTTTTTTGCCCGTTGGCGCATAACCCTAAAATAATGGGGAGCACAGGTTGCTTTCAACAGAATTTTGGACTCTTTCTGCATATCATAGAGCCAATGCAGAATACTTTCGTAATCTTCAGGGGAGACTTCATCGAATTCTTCGCCTCTTCCTGTGGGCACAAGGAAAAATACATGATATGCAACTGCACCTAGCTTTTTTGCAAGCTCAAAGGTCCTTGGAATTTCTTCAAGGTTGCGACTTGAAATCATTGTGTTGATTTGGAAAGGAAAATCTGCTTTCCGAAGGACTTCAATACCAACAAGCGTTCTTTCAAAAGCTCCGGGCCTGCCTCGAAATTCATCATGAGATATTGCAGCTGCTCCATCGATACTGATGCTGAGACGCTGAACCCCAGCTTCTTTTAATTTCCTCACAATTTCAGGAGTAAGAAGAGTGCCGTTTGTTGCAAGCACGATACGAAATCCAGAATTGGTACCGTATAGTGCGATCTCAAAAACGTCAGGTCTGGTGAGAGGCTCGCCTCCGCTCAGGATAAGAATTGGTTTTCCAAGTCCTGAAACTTCATCAATGAAATGTTTAGCTTCATCAGTTGTGAGCTCACCTGCTGGAACTGAAGAAGTGGAAGCTCCCCTGCAATGTACGCAGTTAAGGTTACAACCTGCAGTCAGTTCCCATGCAATAAGCTTTGGTGCATTTGTCATGGTAATCATAGATTAATGGTTTATGTTAATAGCAGTCAAGGTTTAATGATATTTGCAAATTAACGATATTAGGAAGTAATAATCATATATGGGGATGAATTGGGTGGGATTTAATTTTACCGAAAGTTAGTGAAATTGAAACTTGAAAAGTCATATTAATAAAGTAATATTAATATTCTGCCATTTCAGATGGATACTTTTTAAAAAGAACATCATGAAGTCTGCATCCGACTGGAAGACCGAAGACTGTATTCCAGTTGAATCCCCCTCAAATTGCTGCGGGGATGGAAACTTCCCATAAAGCCTTTATTAACGAACGGATTTATGTTTTAGGCTACGTTAGTACTATAAAAATGAAACTACATTATGTAAACCATTATGTTTATAAAATAGGATATCATATTTTTTTGATGAAGTATCATGAAAAATTTATATTATGCAATGATATAATCAACCATTTGAAATATAGATTATTTTGAGTTCGTAAAAAGTACTGTTTTAAGTTTTATGCAATTGTATTGATGGTGATGTATATCTTCTCGTTGGTGATGAACCAATATATTTTTCTTTCAATAGTGATGCAGATAACCTAGGATTTCTTTATTTACTTCCATGGTTCCTGTAGTTTCATCTTCACCAGGTGGTGTTACGATGAGGGTATATGAATCAGAAAGTTTAGCTGCAAAGTCGATACCCTTTATCGTGATATTCAAGCCGTTTGTAAAAAACTGGAATCTATCCGATGCTATATTAATCGAAAGTGCCTGAGGCTTTCCAGATTCAGAATTGATAAACTTTTGCCAGTTGGTGCCAAATTTGTGACGGGAACTGATCAAAAGATATAATCCACTTCGGTTTTCCACCAAAGCAAAATCCTTGAGATTCTTTTTTACGGTTTTTATTGCTGCTGTCCTAAGGTCTTCTACTCCATCCCTAGCCGTGTACTGCATGTGTATAATAACATCGCTGGTAGTGCTGTAATCAAACTACGAATATACAGGATTCATTTGTAGTTTCCATGAGCTAATAGCATCTGCACACTCAAAAGGCGAGTAGCGTTCGTCGTCAAATCTCAGCTCGAATATTCCCTGTCATTCTGTGCACTACTCGTTACAATAGTGCTGATACCGGCCTGATAATTGACGAAACTTCCCTGAGTCTTGTTATCGGGATAGAACGCATATTCATTTGGATCGAATTTGGTACGCACGTGATTGTCTTGCAAAGTCACAGAATAATTATATTATTATTATTTTACTGAAAAAATATTATTTAATTTTCAAGTNNGGGGTTTATCAAATATTCTCTTACTTCTGTTGAACTCTAGTATTCTGTTCTTCCTTATGCACCAATCAAGTGGTTAAAAGAAATTTTTGTTCAATACGATATTTTTCAGATCTTTGCATGAATACAAATTTTTTTATAAATGTGATCAATTTAAGTGAAAACTATAATAGTAGGTGGCTCTCTTCTAAAGATAGAAATCGAAATACATAAAAGAAGTGAAACTACCTTTACTCAAAAACTCAGCAAACCCAGATTTCAGTTTAATAATTCAGTTTAATAATTTCAGGTCGTGTTCATGAGTTGTTGAAAATCATAAACATTAGACTCTATATACATTCTCCAAAAAATGGGAGAAATACTCGTTTTTCAGATTTAATCAATGATTCAATGCCACGACATAATTCTAGTAGGAATTAAAATTTTTCTTTTAATTTATAAATTACAAGATTGAATATTTTCAGTCCGATAGGTGAGAATTCATGATATCTGAGCTAACGTTTGAGAAGTCCAGACAGATGTATGAGAAAGCAAAGCTCCTTATTCCTGGTGGGGTAAGCAGTCCTGTGCGCGCAATTAAACCTTATCCTTTCTATACAGCTTCAGCTGATGGTTCCAAAATAAGGGACATTGACGGTAACGAGTACATTGATTACTGTATGGCTTACGGCCCTTTGATACTGGGGCATAATCATCCTATAATAAAGGAAACCATTAAATCTCAGTTGGATAAAGGCTGGCTTTATGGAACTCCCATAGAGCTTGAAGTAACACTGGCAGAGAAGATTACAGGGTATTATCCAAGTATTGATATGCTTCGTTTTGTTTCTACAGGAACCGAAGCAACTATGAGTGCCCTTCGCCTTGCACGCGGCTTTACAGGCAGAAATAAATTTGTTAAAATCGAAGGTGGATTCCACGGTGCCCATGATGCGGTTCTGGTAAAAGCAGGTTCTGGAGCTACAACCATGGGAGAGCCTGATTCCCTTGGCATCCCTGCAGGTGTCACGCCATATACCCTACAGGCTCCTTACAACGATATTGAAGCAATGGCTGGCCTCGTAGAAAAGAATCAGGACGATATGGCTGCAGTGATAATTGAACCCATTCTTGGGAATGTGGGTCCTATTCTCCCTATAAATGGATACCTTGAGGAACTCAGGAAACTCACCCTGGAAAATGACGTACTTCTTATTTTCGATGAGGTTATTACAGGGTTCAGGCTCGCAATGGGAGGGGCACAGGAATACTTCGGCGTCATTCCGGATATAACCACTATGGGAAAAATCATAAGTGGAGGCTTACCTATAGGGGTTTTTGGAGGCCGGCGGGAAATTATGGAAATGATTTCCCCATCCGGGGCTATCTACCAGGCAGGAACTTTCAGCGGAAGCCCATGTTCGATGGCTGCTGGTATTGCCATGCTTGATTATCTTAAGCAGGAAAATATTCATGAGAAACTAAATTCAAAAGGCAATTATCTAAGGGATTCTCTCTCAAAAATTGTTGAAGATTTAGGTCTTGATTATAATGTATGTGGGCTTTCTTCCATGTTCAAGATTTTCTTCGGAGCAGAACCTCATAACTACCAAGAGGTTTTGAAGTGTGATCAGGAAGGCTACCTTGCTTTCTTCCATAGGATGCTTGAAAGTGGAATTTTCCTCCCGCCCTCTCAGTTCGAGACTGATTTCATCTCTGCAGCTCATAGTGAAGAAGATATCGAAAACACCCTCGAAGTATACGCTGAAAATCTCTTAATAGATTCGCGTCTTTGAAAAAGAGGATTCTAAATGATCATAGGTACGCGGGGCAGCAAGCTTGCGCTTTCACAGGCCGAAAAAGTTGCCCACCTTTTGAAAGACTTGGGGATTGAAACCAGCTTAAAGATTATACATACTAGCGGAGATCTATTTACTGACCGTCCTTTGCACACCGTATCAAGTGGGTTTGGGGCTTTTGTCAGGGAGCTGGATGATGTGATTCTGGCCGAAAAAATAGACATTGCTGTCCATTCCATGAAGGATGTTCCCACCGTTCGCCCAGATTTACTCTCAACGACTGCAGTTCTGAAGCGTGATACACCGTTTGATATTTTTCTCACTTATGATGGGACTACACTTGATGAACTATCCGAGCAATCTATTATAGGGACCAGTTCTCTGAGAAGGGCTGCTCAAATAAAGCGCTACAGGCCTGACCTTATCATCCAAGACTTAAGGGGCAATATTGATACAAGGCTCCGGAAGCTCAGGGAAGGACAATACGANNCAGGGTACGGTTGCAGTAGTCACAAAGACAGGCACTGAAGCTGAAATTGCCGTTTCTAAACTTGACCATCCAGAAAGCAGGATTGTTACTGAAATCGAACGTATCCTGATTTCAGAACTTGGAGGGGGCTGTACTACTCCCTTGGGCTCCTATGCCGAAATTGCACCTTATGGAAAACAAATCAGTGTCCAAGCTGAGGTTCTCTCCCTAAACGGACAGGAAACTATTAGAATAGATGATTTTATCCCTATGTTCGGAGGTATTGAAAAAGCCAGAGAACTTGGACAAAGGCTTGTGAAGATGGGCGGCAGGAAACTGGCTGAAGAAGCCCTCCTGCAGCTTTCAAGAGATTCGTACAACTTTGGCGATTCATGCGACTAAAGATATAACCTGCAAGATCAGAAAAGGAATTATAATGTACACTCTTACTGGACTTAAAATGAAAAATTCGACCATTCTTGCAGCTGGCATTCTTGGCACAACCGGAGCATCTCTGTGCAGGGTTGCACTTGAAGGAGGAGCAGATGCAGTTGTGACAAAATCAATAGGTTCTATACCTAAAAAAGGGCATTCAAATCCGACCATTGTCCAGCTTGAGGGTGGTTTTTTGAATGCTATGGGACTCCCAAATCCTTCCTATCCGGGCTTCCTGCAGGAACTCAAAATTGCAAAAAAGTATTCAGGGGTTCCGGTAATTGCAAGCATCTTCGGCGGAACTGTAGTTGAATTTATAGAAGTTGCAGAAGGTTTGCTTCCTGGCAAACCCGATGCCTTTGAACTTAATGTGAGCTGCCCTCATTCCGAGAGATATGGGGCTGCTGTTGGCTCGAACCCATGCCTTGTAGAAGCAATCACAGCTGCAGTGAAAGATATCGTGAACGTACCTGTGTGGGTTAAGCTTACTCCCAATGTTTCGGATATTACGTGTATAGGGACTGCAGCTGAATCTGGGGGTGCGGATGCTGTTGTTGCAATAAACACCTTAAAAGGAATGGCTATTGATATCGAATCAGGGTATCCTATTCTTGGAAATCGTTCAGGCGGGCTCTCAGGAAAGGCTGTCAAGCCTATAGCTGTCAAATGTATCTATGACCTTTACACTACTCTCAAAATTCCTGTCATAGGAGTAGGAGGGGTTTCTTGCTGGCAGGATGCTGTAGAAATGATGATGGCAGGTGCAGCAGCAGTACAGGTTGGATCTGCAGTGTACGAAAGGATTGATATATTCTATGAAATTAATAAAGGGATCAAAGCTTTTCTGCAGAGGAAAAGTTATTCGGATATAAAAGAATTAATAGGACTTTCTCATGAGATGGTCTGATGCTTCCTCTTAATGCTACAATACTACAAATAACTGAAGAATCTCCTTTTGTCAGGACATTTTTCTTTGATCTTAATTTCGAAACTATGGAACCAGGCCAGTTCGTAATGGTTTGGGTAAGGGGCGTAGACGAGGTACCCATGGGACTCTCTAGGATAAACTCTATAACTGTTCTGAAAGTGGGGGAGACAACATCAAAGCTTTTTGAGCTGAAGGAAGGGGATTCTTTTGGACTTAGGGGACCTTTAGGGAGAGGCTTTTCTCTTCCTTCTAAGAACGAAAAAATTCTAATTATTGCAGGTGGTGTCGGAGCTGCTCCTCTTTCTCCTTACGCAGAAGCAGCTTACGCCGCTGGCTCTGAGGTACATACGATCCTTGGAGCCAGAAGTGCAGATGAACTGATTTTTGAAAAACGTTTTTTAAACGTAGGAAAGGTTTATATTTCGACGGATGACGGCTCAAAAGGTACAAAGGGATTTGTGACCGATGTTCTCAAGGAGCTCGATTTTTTGGTTTATGACAAGATTTTGATTTGTGGAAAGGAATTAATGATGGTTTCTGTCTTCAGGCTTATTAAGGATAGAAAAGTTCTTAAGAAAACGGAATTTAGCCTCCAACGTTATTTCAAATGTGGCATCGGAATCTGTGGATCATGCTGCATAGACAGGTCAGGGTTTAGGGTTTGCAAGGAAGGCCCTGTTTTTTCAGGCGCGCAGCTCCTTGACTCTGAATTTGGAAGCTATGACAGGGATGCCAGTGGCCGAAGGGTTAAAATTTAAGTTTTGATATATCCCTTAAAAAGGAAAGCAGGCTAAAAGATTTCAAAAAATAGGAGAATTCAAGAATATGATTGGAAAGTTCAGATTAGGAGATGAGATCTTTTATGGAGAAATAGACAATGGACGCATATACCCTAAAGGAGATATTCACATAGGGATCTTCGAACTTTCGGAGCTTCGTGTCCTACCTCCTGCATCACCGTCGAAAATTGTCTGTGTTGGCCTTAATTACCTGGATCATGCCAGAGAGCTTTCCATGGAAATACCGGAAAATCCAGTCCTTTTTTTAAAGCCGCCCTCGTCAGTTATCGGGCATGAAGACAAGATTATTTATCCGGCATCCAGTTCAAGAATAGATTACGAGGCAGAGCTTGCAGTTGTTATCGGTAAGCGTTGCAAAAATATTTCAGCTTCAAAGGCTGAGGACGTAATTGCGGGGTATACCTGTTTTAACGATGTGACTGCGCGGGATCTCCAGCAAAAAGATGGACAGTGGACAAGGGCAAAAAGTTTTGATACCTTTGCAGCATTCGGGCCTTACTTGGCGTCTCCAGAGGAGCTGGATATTAAGGATGCAAAAATTGCCTGCAGGGTAAATGGGGAAATTAAACAGGAGTCCAGTACCTCAAATCTTATTTTTGACATTCCTTACCTCATTGAATTCATAAGTGAAATAATGACCCTTGAAGTAGGAGATATAATTACAACAGGGACGCCTTCAGGCATTGGAGAACTGCAGCGAATGGATACTGTGGAAGTGGAAATCCAGGGAATCGGAATACTTAGAAACGAGGTTTTATGATGCTGCTTGAGAATATCGGAGCTGAACTTGACCTTACCGAACGTCACCTTCTGGTGCTCAAAAGAGTGATTGAAGAAGCTCCGATCGGAATTCTGAAACTTGCAGAAATTACCGGAATGCAGAACCATAAAGTGCGCTACTCTCTCAGGGTCCTTGAACAAGCTAATCTTATAAAGCCCTCCGCGCAGGGTGCAGTACCAGGGGATGCTGTCCAGAGGTTCCTACAGGAGTTTGAATGTGAGCTTGATAAAATTAATAGCAAGGTTTCACGCATCCTGGAAATCGAAGCTTCCATTCAAAAATAAGGCTCTTACTTGCAGAATACACTTCAAAAAAAAGGCATTTTACCTGTATATTTTGCTGGAATTTGAGTTTTCGGTGACTTTTTATAATTTTATTCACATTTTTTCCGCAATCATTGAATTC
Organism: Methanosarcina sp.; assembly: GCA_003157235.1. GTDB lineage: Archaea > Halobacteriota > Methanosarcinia > Methanosarcinales > Methanosarcinaceae > Methanosarcina. Next base: position 5,712 of record PMJC01000124.1, on the reverse strand, counting down.
AACTTATGAAATTGTCTCATGGAATATTTACTTCTTCATTAGTTTAACTCAATTAAATTTGACCTACATTCTTATCTAATTCAATCCACGTTTACTTTGGAGAAACTCCTATGACCTTAAGTCCTGAAGACCTTGAAACAATAGAAAAATACGCCTTACAAAATGCTGTAAAATATGGACAAGCTCCACAGCTCAAATCTGTGATGGGCAAGTTAATGGGGGAGTTCCCTCAACTCCGATCCGATCCCAGTGCAATGTCTGAAGCTCTTGAAGGCATCATTTCCAAAATCGTAAAAGAAAACCCTGAAGCCTGGAAATCCAGACTTTGTAAAATTGCACCTGAACTAATAGAAGCCCTCAGTGTGAAGAGAAATCCTTGTAAAGGCTTGAAACCCCTGGAAGGAGCCGAAATAGGCAAGGTAGTAATGCGTTTTGCCCCAAATCCCAATGGACCAGCAACCCTGGGCAGCGCAAGAGGCATGATAGTTAATTCCGAATATGTAAAGATGTATAAAGGGAAATTCATTCTACGTTTCGATGATACTGATCCTGACATAAAAAGGCCGATGCTTGAAGCATATGAATGGTATCTTGATGATTTCAGATGGCTCGGGGTTGTGCCTGATCAGGTGATCTATACTTCTGACCATTTCCCACTCTATTATGATTATGCGAGAAAGCTTATTGAAATGGGCAAAGCCTATGTCTGTTTTTGTAAAGGAGAATATTTTAAAGAATTGAAGAATGACAAAAAAGCCTGTCCACATAGAGAAGTGGGCCTTGAAGAAAATCTAAGGCACTGGGAGAAGATGCTTGCTGGAGAGTATGAAGACCATCAGGCTGTTCTACGAATAAAAACTGATATCGAACACAAAGATCCTGCTTTGCGAGATTGGGGAGCATTCAGGATAAGAAAGATGGCCCATCCAAGATCTGTGATCGGAAATAAATACTTTGTCTGGCCACTTTTGGATTTTGCAGGAGCTATAGAAGATCACGAACTAGGTATGACCCATATAATCCGGGGAAAAGACCTTATGGATAGCGAAAAAAGGCAGAGCTATATCTACAAATACTTTGGCTGGAAATATCCAAGAACAACTCATTGGGGGAGAATTAAAATCTATGAGTTCGGCAAATTCAGTACTAGTAGCCTCCGAAAAGCTATTGAAACCGGAGAATACAGTGGTTGGGATGATCCCAGATTGCCCACAATCCGGGCATTCCGCCGGCGCGGAATAAAGGCTGAAGCCCTTAAAAAGTTCATGATAGATATGGGGGTCGGAACTACTGACGTAAGTCTAAGTATGGAATCTCTATATGCCGAAAACCGCAAAATAGTGGATGCAATTACAAATCGCTATTTCTTTGTTTGGGATCCCATGGAGTTGGAAATTACAGATTCAGAACCTACAGTTGCAAAACTTCCGCTTCACCCCACTGACCATGCAAGAGGTATAAGGGAAATTTCTGTAAGGAATAAGGTGTTTGTCTGCAGGGAAGATGTCGAAAAGCTGAAAGTGGGTTCCGTTCTTCGCTTAAAAGATTTCTGCAATATCGAAATTACTTCTCTTGTTCCTCTTCAAGCAAGACATTCAGCAGTTTCCCTCGAAGCTCATCAAAAATCGAAGGGAAAAATCATCCATTGGGTTCCAATTAATGGAATATCGGTGAAAGTACGCGGTCCCTATGGTGATATAGAAGGAACTGGAGAGCATGGTATTGCAACCGAACTTGACAAAATAGTACAATTCGAACGCTTTGGTTTCTGCAGGATCGATGCTATAGACAAAGAAAAAGTTGAGGTATACTTTGCCCACAAATAATTTTGAAGAAGAAGTTTGTTATTAAAATATTCACTTTTTTAAATTTACTTCAAGTTTTAGTTTTTATTTTTCTTTCTATTTTTATTTTGTCATGTTAATTCTTTCTTGATCAAATTTTGATAAAATTACATTAGTTTTTCAAAATTTAACAAGAACCATAACAAGAAATTGATGCTGAATATAAACATGTTTGGAAACTTGCAGGAATAAACGTTCATTCTGGAAGATTGGACCGTTTTGAGGCTAGTATCAACAAATTTAGTGTAGTTATTCGATTTTCAATATTGTGTGTTCCTTCGTTTTTTGTGGGAAAATATAGAAATATTTTATAGCACAAAGTTTATATAAATATGAAAAAATGCATAACTTAGAAGATTTCTACAGAGCAGAAAGTAAATAAAAAAATAGTAAATATCATTTGGATTAAATTAATAATTTCTACAGAGCCAAAAAAACTTTTGTATATATCAAAACTCGAGAATTATGAACTCTTTCTGACAGTTTATACCATTCAATTTGTTTGGGTAATAGAATTGACTAAGAGGCTAAGTTGGTGTCCTTGATTACAGTCACATTTGAGCCTTCAATGACATTTCATGGATTAGTTTTGAGCGTTTTTGAAAGAAAACAAAATTTGTAAAACCTTCCGACCTGAGTTAATAATGAGTCAATCGTCAAAAAAGGTAAGATGAGAAGTATTTTCATTTATTTGTGTCTGATATCTGAAGAATTTTATTTTTTTAGAGAATTCTTACATTGATATATTTTTTATATTATAGAGAATTTTGATAAAACCCTAATTTTCATGAGTCATTTATATACCATTCATTCATATAACTAAATTTAGTGGTTTATCAAAATCATCTTCAATTTTCAGTATTTCAAGATGGTAGCTCATGGATGTTTCGTACGCAACATCTTGGTAATGTTTTGAGGATGAGTTAACAAAATTTTTGTTGACTGCTATACTTACAACGGCACGAAAAATATCTTAGCTCGTAAGTGAACCAATGATCTTGATATTCACATTAATCTCTTAGAAATTGTAATACAGAGTCAATACGTTTAATGAACTTAATTCCATTTTGTGACCATACCTAAATTTATATAACAGCATAATAAAAATGTTTTCACCGCGATAATGATATATGAAGGCTTCTTTATGGGAAAATGAAAACTAGCGAAATGCTTAAGTTAGGTATTCATAAATTATGGCAGTGAGCCTAATGAAAATATGGATTAAGGTGAAAATAGAAGAAAAAATTGTCCGGTAAAAATTGTCAAAGTTGTCTGAATTCAAGTGGATATGGTTGTAGTATATATAAAAATAAGTTTAGTATGACAATGTCAAGGTAAATCTGGGGTAAAAATATTATAAAGTCTATTTAAGTTTTATTCTCATAAATTTCTATGTTAAGAGAGTCGTAGATCTTGTACAGAGGATAAATGTTCCGAGTAAATCTGATAGAAACTGGCACTTCATCATATTTTCGTTTATCTAGGTCCAAAGAATTCGAAAAGGTGGTTACCACAAGATAGAAAGATTCATTTCTATTTGGATCTTTTAAGGGGAAATCCACTTTTGAGTCACTTTTGAGTGTATAAATTGGAAACCTTTGCCAGGCCTCCGCAAACTCAGCTGATCTATACAGATTATTATTAAAGTTTCCTGTCAAGGAATTAATTTCTTCTTTTTCTCCAAATGACATGATATATGGATAGTTTTCTTTTACCTCGGAAAACCAGTGGAATCCTTCCATCTCGTTTTGTGAAATTGCTTCAGAAATTCCGCCAATATAAGGTGAACTGAAGCAACTGAAGAATCCTAACGTCCAAAGAAGGCCAAGAATCAGGACTGCTGAACCAAGGCCAAAGGTGTATCCTTTCCTGATAAAAATAACGTAGAGAGAATACCCCAGCAAAGGAATCTGGGCAAAAATGATGAAATTCAAGTTTACAAATTTATCCAGAGGATAAGGAATAAAGGGGTTAAAAAGGAAGGCAAGTTCCAGGAAAAAGGTGAAGATATAAAGAATCAAAAAGCGGGGATATCTGTGGACGAAATGATGACAAAATCTTTTTCGATTTTGCCACACAATTATTGAATTGATAAAAATGAAGATTAGTGGAATGTAGTACTTGGCATAATAGAGATTGAAAAGATGTATGAATTTATAAAAATTGTTCGCTGTGTCCGGTATATTTGGAAAGCCGTCAGTTATTAGTGCCTTAGTGCGCCAGACAAGAGTTGGAAGAAAAATATCAATCAATAGAGAAGCGTATCTTGCATAGAGTAGGAAACCTCCAAAAATTAATGACAGGAAGATAAATAAATGGATTTTTTTTCCTCCAGAATGGGGTAATTTAATGGAAAAGAAATTAAAATTCAGGACTTTACAGAGAAAATTGGGCTTTAACGCTTTTAGCGAAAAGGCTAGAGATAAGAAAAAAAAAGACATATATATAAAAATAGATGGATGTGCCAATGGAATCAAAAGTATCATCAACAAAGAACAAATATAAATGGCTCCATTTTTACCAGAAAGTGCATTCCTCAGCATAAAGAGGTGAAGAGGCACAAGGCAAAAGCACAGGTAGTAAGCAGATGTTGAAACCTGGAAATGCCCAAAATAAGGAATAGTCGATGAAAGAAATGCTACTGAAACCAATTTTTCCCGGTTCATGAATATTCGATAAAAAAGGAACATTCCGATGATGAACATAATTGAAAAAAAAACAGGCAAAAAATAAGAAAGTATCCACTTCTCCAACCCTGTGATCAGAGCTAAGGCTGAAATAAAAAGGGGACCAGTTGGAGAAAGATTTGAAAAACCAAACAGTTCATTTTTTCCTACAAGTCCCATATATATAAATTCATCGCCTCTGCTTGACGAAACATAGCCAAGAATGTAAGGGATAATCAGTACAATAATGTGAACAAGCAAAAGTATAATAACTGCACTGATTTTTCGGTATGCTATCAGTAGAACGCAGGCTGAAAGATAGCAAAAGAGCAAAGTTAAATAAAAATAAAAAGGAAGCTGCTTATAGATGTTAATTACATACCCTTCAGACGGGATTCCCCTGATAGTATAAGTACTGTAAACCAGTAATAGCAGAGAAATCGAGGCTACAAAATTTAATATATTATTAGTTATTTTAGACAATATGTCTCCCGTCCTTTATGAAAATTAGATATCCTATTTTTTTGTACCCATCTATGGAACTATAAATATAATTATCCCTTATGCAGCAAGTTTTAGTCCAATTGAGTTTTATTTTCACAAGAATCTTAAGAGATCATAAACTTTAATCCTCAAGATATCCATTTTTGTTATCTCTTCATCTTATTTTTTGATCGTGTCCATTATTTGTTGAAAATCATAAATATTAATACTCTTTCTAAATTCTCCAAAAAATGGGAATATGCTCATTTTTCATACTGGATCAATTAATCAAGGACAATACTTCGTTTTCTATTATCCAATCAGCTTAACTTTACTGTTAAAAAAATTCATTATTCATATTTATATATATGGTTCTTACTTTTTCTTTCATTATCCCAATGCTTCTAAATAAGTATTTCAGAAGAATCTAATATTCTTTGCTTAATCTATTTATGCAAATAACATCAAATNNTTCGTTTTTAGAATATGTCATCTTAAAAACTTCACCTTTTATTCTTTTAAATTAAAAGATAATGTTATCAATAGAATTTGATTTTATGTATTTAAACAATAGTCTCATCCTGAGAAATTTTTATGTTTTGTACTTTTGACCTTAGATCGTTGGTTGTAGATTTAAGAGAATTGGTAGAAGATATTGCAGCGTTAAATGAATCATAAATAATTTATTGATAGTGTAGTTTGCTTCATCAGGTAAAGTT